>NZ_JBEPAK010000151.1:0-17273 GCF_040298565.1 Kitasatospora sp. NPDC001539
CGGGCCGGGGGCTCGGGGGTGGCCCCCGGTGGGGGGCCGGCCCCCGCCGGGGGTGGGGCCCGACCCCGGGCGGGCCCCGGGGCCGGAGCCGCGGGCCCTTCCTGAGCGCGCCGGGGTCAGGCCGCAGCCGACTCCCGGACCTCGGCGAAGTGGCAGGCCGACTCGTGTGCGGCCGGGCCCTCCAGCGTGGTCGGGATCGCCAGCAGCGGGATCTCCTCCGCGCAGCGGTCCTCCGCCTTCCAGCAGCGGGTGCGGAAGCGGCAGCCGGACGGCGGGTTGGCCGGCGAGGGGATGTCGCCGCTGAGGATGATCCGCTCGCGGGACTCGCGGGCCGTCGGGTCCGGCACCGGCACCGCGGACAGCAGCGCCTGGGTGTACGGGTGGGTGGCGTTCTCGTAGATCTGCTCGTCGGTGCCGATCTCGACCATCTTGCCCAGGTACATCACGCCGACGCGGTCGGAGATGTGCCGGACGATGGACAGGTCGTGCGCGATGAACATGTACGACAGGCCGAACTCGCCCTGCAGCTGCTCCAGCAGGTTGATCACCTGCGCCTGGACGGACACGTCCAGGGCCGAGACCGGCTCGTCGCAGATGATGATCTCGGGCTTGAGCGCGAGGCCGCGGGCGATGCCGATGCGCTGGCGCTGCCCGCCGGAGAACTGGTGCGGGTACCGGTTGATGTACTCCGGGTTCAGACCCACCACGTCCAGCAGGTCCTGGACGGCCTTGCGGCGGTCGCCCTTGGGCGCCACCTCGGGGTGGATCTCGAACGGCTCCCCGATGATGTCGCCGACCGTCATGCGCGGGTTCAGCGAGGTGTACGGGTCCTGGAACACCATCTGGATGTTCCGGCGGACGGCCTTGAGGGCCGCGCCGTTCAGCTTGGAGATGTCCTCGCCCTTGAACAGCACCTGGCCGGAGGTGGCCCGCTCCAGGTTCATCAGCACCTTGGCCAGCGTGGACTTGCCGCAGCCGGACTCGCCGACGATGCCGAGCGTCTCACCCTTCGTCAGGTCGAAGCTGATGCCGTCGACGGCCTTGACCGCGCCGACCTGCTTCTTGAACAGGACGCCCTGGGTCAGCGGGTAGTGCTTGACCAGGTCCTTGACCTCCAGGATCTTCTCAGCCATGGAGGGTCTCCTTCCAAAGGTGGCACGCGCTGCGGCGGCCCGTGAGCTCCTTGCCGTCCTTGTCGGTCACGTGGTGCAGCGCCGGGACCTCCGTGCGGCACAGGTCGGTGGCGACATCGCAGCGGGGGTTGAACGCGCAGCCGGCCGGGACCTTCAGCAGGTTCGGGGGCAGGCCCTTGATCGCGTACAGCTCCTGGCCCTTCTGGTCCAGGCGCGGGATCGAGCGGAGCAGGCCCTTGGTGTACGGGTGCGCGGGGCGCGCGTACAGCTCGTGCACCGGGGCGGTCTCGACGATCCGGCCCGCGTACATCACGGCGATCTTGTCCGCGACGTCGGCGACCACGCCGAGGTCGTGGGTGATCAGGATCAGGCCCATGTTGTACTCGGCCTGCAGCTCCGCGAGCAGGTCCATCACCTGGGCCTGGACGGTCACGTCCAGGGCGGTGGTGGGCTCGTCGGCGATGATCAGGTCGGGCTGCAGCGACAGCGCCATGGCGATCATGATGCGCTGGCGCATGCCGCCGGAGAACTGGTGCGGGTAGTCGTTCACCCGCTGCTTGGCGGCGGGGATGCGCACCCGGTCCATCAGCTCGATGGCCTTGGCCTTCGCCTCGGCCTTGGAGGCGCCCTGGTGCACCCGGAACATCTCGCCGAGCTGGTAGCCCACGCTGAGCACCGGGTTGAGAGCGGACAGCGCGTCCTGGAAGATCATCGCGATCTTCCGGCCGCGGATCTTCCGCCGCTCCTCGTTGCTCATCTTGAGCATGTCCTGGCCGCGGTACAGGATCTCGCCCTGGGTCACCTTGCCCGGGGGCATGTCCAGGATGCCCATGATGGTCTGCGCCGTCACGGACTTGCCGGAGCCGGACTCACCGAGCACGGCGAGGGTCTCGCCGGCCGAGACGGAGTAGTTGACTCCGTTCACGGCCTTCGCGATGCCGTCCCGGGTGTGGAACTCCACGTGGAGGTCCTTGACCTCCAGGAGCGGGGTTCCGACTTCGAGACGGTCGCTCTTCTGGTTGTTGTTCTCGATCACGGTGGTCATCGGGTCGTCACCTCTTCTCTCAGCGGAGCTTCGGGTCGAGGGCGTCGCGCACCGCGTCGCCGAGCATGATGAACGCGAGCACGGTGATGCTCAGCATTCCGGCCGGGAAGAACAGGGCGAACGGAGCCGTACGGATCACCTTCTGGGCCGAGTTGATGTCGATGCCCCAGGAGATGGTCGGGTCCTGCAGACCGATGCCGAGGAAGCTCAGCGTCGCCTCGGTGGCGATGTAGCCGCCCAGCGCGATGGTCGCGACCACGATCACCGGGGCGATCGCGTTCGGCAGGATGTGCTTGAACAGGATCCGGCTGGTGCCGGCGCCGAGCGCCTTGGCCGCCGTCACGAAGTCGGACTGCTTGACCGTGATCACCGAACCGCGCATGACACGGGTCATCTGGGTCCAGCCCAGGGCGACCAGCGCGAAGACCACGCTCCAGATGGTGCGCGAGGTGAAGGCGTTCAGGATCACCAGCGAGCCGAGCAGCAGCGGGATGCCGAAGAAGACGTCGGTGACGCGGGAGATGATCGTGTCGATCCAGCCGCCGAAGTAGCCGGCGATCATGCCGGTCAGCCCGCCGAGGATGGTGACGCCGACGGTGACGCAGATGCCGACCACGACCGAGGCGCGGGCGCCGTAGATGGTGCGGGCGTAGATGCTGCGGCCCTGGAGGTCGTAGCCGAACCAGTCCGCCTCGAAGAAGTGGCTGTAGTTCGGCTTCGTCAGGTAGTGCAGGCGCAGGTCGCCGGCCCGCGGGTCCACCGAGGTGAACAGGCCCGGCGCGATCGCGATGACGACCAGCAGCAGGATGAGCAGCGCGGAGATCACGAAGATCGGCTTGCGGCGCAGGTCGTGCCAGGCGTCGGAGCCGAGGCTGCGGGCCTTCTCCGGCTTGGCGGCCGCGGGGGCCGTGCGCTGCGCCGGGATCTCCTCGGCGGTCTTCTTCTCGGTCAGGTCAGGCATAACGGATCCTCGGGTCCAGGACCGCGTAAAGCAGGTCGACGATCAGGCCGGCGGCCAGGTACACGATCACCAGGAAGGCCACGAAACCGGAGACCGTCGCGCCCTCCTTCATGTTGATCGCGTGGTAGAGCGCGTTGCCGACGCCCTTGACGTTGAAGATGCCCTCGGTGACGATCGCGCCGCCCATCAGGGCGCCGAGGTCGGTGCCGAGGAAGGTGACCACCGGGATCATCGAGTTCCGCAGCAGGTGGGTGCCGATCACCTTCCGGCGCGGCAGGCCCTTGGCCACCGCGGTGCGGACGTAGTCGGCCTTGATGTTCTCGGCTATGGAGGTACGGGTGAGACGCGCGACGTAGGCCAGCGACAGCGAGCCGAGGACGACGGCCGGCAGCACCAGCTGGGTGATGTCGTTCGAGTCCTGGACCGTCGGGGTGACCCACTTGAGGTTGTTCGCGAAGATCGTCTGGAAGATGAAGCCCAGCACCGGGACCGGGATCGAGATCAGCAGCAGGGTGAGGACCAGCGTGCCCCTGTCGAAGGTCTTGCCGCGGCGCAGGCCGGCGAACAGGCCGATCCCGATGCCCAGCACGATCTCGATGGCGAACGCGAACAGCGCCAGCCGGACCGTGACCGGCAGCGCCTCGGTGATCTTGTCGATCACCGGCCGGCCGTCCAGGGCGGTGCCGAAGTCACCGGTGACCAGCTTCCCCATGTAGTCGAGGTACTGCTGGACCAGCGGCTTGTCGAACCCCTGCTGGTGCCTCAGGGCGGCGAGCTGCACCGGGTCCGGGGCCTTGTCGCCCCACATCGCCGCCACCGGGTCACCCGGCAGCGCGTGCACCATGAAAAAGATGAGTGCGGTCGTTCCGAGGAACACCGGGATCATCTGGAGCAGTCGCCTCGCGACAAAGCGCCCCATCGTGCCTCCATGTATGACTCTGCCGGGCCCGTCAACCCGGCCAGAGATAAGTCGGCGTGCCAACGGCCGGTGCCAGTCCTCGCCCTTGTGGGGATGGGACGGGCACCGGCCGTTGTCACCGGGTCAGGCGGTGCCGACCGACTACTTCTTCTTCTTGACCTCGACGTCGGTGTAGACCGGGTCGCCGAAGGAGTTGAACTTCACGTTCTGGACGTTGTTGGAGTAGCCGGAGTTGGTCTTGTAGTACCAGAGCGGGATGGCCGGCATGTCCTTGGCCAGAACGGCCTCGGCCTGCTGGTAGAGGTCCGCGGTCTTCTCCACCGAGGTGGCGGCGTCGGCCTCGTGGGCCAGCTTGTCGAACTCCGGGTTCGAGTAGCTGGCGTCGTTCGCGGCGGCACCGGTGCCGTAGACGTCACGCAGGAAGTTCGCGTTCAGCGGGTAGTCCTGCACCCAGCCGGTCCGCATCATGCTCGAGACCTGCTTCTTGGTGATGATGTCGCGCGAGGTCTTGAAGTCCGGCTTCGGGTCGCCGAGGCACTCGACGCCGGTGGCCTGGCGGATCGAGTTGCAGACCGCGTCCACCCACTCCTTGTGACCACCGTCGGAGTTGTAGAGGATGGTGATCTTGTTGCCCGGGACGCCGCCGCCCTCCTGGATCAGCTGCTTCGCCTTGGCGGGGTCGTACTTGCAGGCGTCGCCGCAGGTGCCGGCCTTGTAGCCCATGACGCCCGGCGCCACGAACGAGTCGGCGGGCTGACGGCTGTTGTTCAGCACCGTCTTGGTGATGGTGTCGCGGTCGATCGCCATCGACAGGCCCTGGCGCACCTTGGCCTTGGCCGGGTCGTTCCACTCCGCGTTGTACATCGCGAAGGAGATGTTCTGGATCGCGCCCTGGGCCTGGTCGACCGCGCGCTTGCCCAGGTCGTCCTTGTACTTCGGCAGGTCGGTCGAGTCGACCTGGTCCAGCACGTCCAGGGTGTCGGACATCAGGTCCTTGTACGCGGCCTCGGGCGAGGTGTAGTTGCGGAAGACGATCCCGCCGTTCTTCGCCTTGTTGCTGCCCGTGTACTTGTCGTAGGCCTTCAGCGTGATGGCCTTGTTGTGCTCCCACGACACGAACTGGTAGGGGCCGTTGCCGATCGGCTTCTCGCCGTAGCCCTTGGGGTCGGAGAAGAAGCCCTGCGGCAGCGGGAAGAAGGCCGAGTAACCGAGCTTGTACGTGAAGTACGAGACGGGGGCGGTCAGTTCGATGGTGAAGTGGGTGTCGTCGACGACCTTGAGGCCGGACATCTCCTTGGCGGTCGGGTCGCCCTTGTCCGGGTGCACGGCGTCGTAGCCGGCGATGTCGGAGAACCAGTCCGAGTTGATCTGGTTGTTCGCCGGGTTGGCCGACCAGTTCCAGGAGTCCACGAAGGACTTGGCGGTGACCGGGGTGCCGTCGTGGAAGGTCCAGCCGGACTTCAGGGTGACGGTGTAGTTCTTGGCGTCGGTGGTCTCGATCTTGTCGGCCACCTGGTTGCGCAGGGCACCGGTCGCGGGGTCGTAGTCGACGAGGCCCGTGAAGAGCTGCTTGACGATACGGCCGCCCTGGTTCTCCATGGCGTTGGCCGGCTGCAGCGGACGCTGCGGCTCGGCGCTCTGGTAGCTGAAGACGCCCGAGGGGTCGACCGCGGCGCTGTCCGAGCTCCCGCCGGAGGAGTCGCTGCTGCCGCCACTGCTACAAGCAGTCGCGGCGAGCGCGACAGCGACAGCTGCGACAACCCACTTGGCCTGGCTCCCACCACGCATCGGTGTGCCTCCTGAATTCGACGTTGCAACGGGGAGGGCACCACGGAACGGTTGTCACCTGGCCCGCAATGCCGTCCGCGCTCGTGGTTTCGGCGCGCACCCCTGCGCGTTCACCCTTGACCCGAGCCTGACTGGCTCCACTATCCGTCACGCACGGACACGAAAGTGACCAGTGACGATCTCAATTAGGTCACATGAACAGTCGGTAAGTTTCGAAAACCGGACATTTGAGACATAGCCAGACAGGCACAAGACGGACAGTCGTCACGGATGACGAACTGTCACGTCCGCTCAGCGGACACCCGGGTGTGATGAGCGCTATTCCGTTAATAGCCGCCCCGACAACTTGGAGTAGTTAAAAAGTTCGCCCCCCTCTCCATTGGAAAGGGGGGCGAAGCATTCCGGCCAAAGGCCGATCAATCCGTCCGGATCATGCCTTCTTGGCACGCGACGCGGTGCGGCCGCGCTCCTTCTGGTCCAGCACGACCTTACGGATGCGAACCGTCTCCGGGGTGACCTCGATGCACTCGTCCTCGCGGCAGAACTCCAGCGACTGCTCCAGCGAGAGCTTGCGCGGCGGGACGATCGACTCGGCCACGTCGGCGGTCGAGGACCGCATGTTGGTGAGCTTCTTCTCCTTGGTGATGTTCACGTCCATGTCGTCGGAGCGCGAGTTCTCGCCGACGATCATGCCCTCGTACACCTCGGTGCCCGGCTCCACGAACAGCACGCCGCGCTCCTGGAGGTTGGTCATCGCGAAGGCGGTGACCACACCCGCGCGGTCGGCGACCAGCGAGCCGTTGTTGCGGGTCGTCAGGGTGCCGAACCACGGCTCGTAGCCCTCGTGGATCGAGTGCGCGATGCCGGTGCCGCGGGTGTTGGTGAGGAACTCGGTGCGGAAGCCGATCAGGCCGCGGGACGGCACGACGAACTCCATCCGGACCCAGCCCGAGCCGTGGTTGGACATGTTGTCCATCCGGCCCTTGCGGATGCCCATGAGCTGGGTGACGGCACCCATGTGCTCCTCGGGGACGTCCACGGTGAGGCGCTCGACCGGCTCGTGGGTCTTGCCGTTGATCTCCCGGGTGACCACCTGCGGCTTGCCGACGGTCAGCTCGAAGCCCTCGCGACGCATGGTCTCGATCAGGATGGCCAGCGCCAGCTCACCGCGGCCCTGCACCTCCCAGGCGTCCGGGCGCTCGGTGTCCAGGACGCGCAGCGACACGTTGCCGATGAGCTCGCGGTCCAGCCGGTCCTTCACCTGGCGGGCGGTGACCTTGCGGTCGACCTTGGCGCCGGACTTGGCGTCCGCGCCCTTGCCGCTGCCGCCCTTGCCGACCAGCGGCGAGGTGTTGGTGCCGATGGTCATCGAGATGGCCGGCTCGTCCACCGTGATCAGCGGCAGCGCGATCGGGTTCTCGGTGTCGGCCAGGGTCTCGCCGATCATGATGTCGGCGATGCCGGCGACGGCGCAGATGTCACCGGGGCCGGCCACCTCGGCCGGCTTGCGGGTGAGCGCCTCGGTCATCAGCAGCTCGGAGATGCGGACGTTCTGGATCGAGCCGTCGCGCTTGATCCAGGCCACGGTCTGGCCCTTGCGCAGCTCGCCCTGCTCGACGCGCAGCAGCGCGATGCGGCCGAGGAAGTTGTCGGCGTCCAGGTTGGTGACGTGCGCCTGCAGCGGGGCGTCCTCGTCGTAGCTCGGGGCCGGGACGTGCTCCAGCAGGGTGGAGAAGAACGGCTCCAGGTTGGTGCTGTCCGCCGGGACGGTGCCGTTCTCCGGCTTGGTCAGCGAGGCGACGCCGTCACGGGCGCAGGCGTAGACGATCGGGAACTCGATCTGGTCCTCGTCCGCGTCCAGGTCCAGGAACAGGTCGTAGGTCTCGTTGATGACCTCGTCGATCCGGGAGTCCGGACGGTCGGTCTTGTTGATGCAGAGGATGACGGGCAGCCGGGCGGCGAGCGCCTTGCGCAGCACGAAGCGGGTCTGCGGCAGCGGGCCCTCGGAGGCGTCGACCAGGAGCACCACCGCGTCCACCATCGACAGACCGCGCTCGACCTCGCCACCGAAGTCGGCGTGGCCCGGGGTGTCGATGATGTTGATGGTGATCGGCGCGCCGCCGTCCTTCGGGTGGTACTTGACCGCGGTGTTCTTCGCGAGAATGGTGATGCCCTTCTCGCGCTCCAGGTCGTTCGAGTCCATCATGCGGTCGTCGAGCTGCTGGTGGGCGGCGAAGGCGCCGGCCTGCTTGAGCATGGCGTCGACCAGCGTGGTCTTGCCGTGGTCGACGTGGGCGACGATAGCGACGTTACGGATGTCGTTGCGCGTGGGCATGCCTTGCGGATTCTCCCGGAATCGTGGGTTGCGGCGCCCGGCCGCGAGACGCGCACGTGCGGCCGCTGTCGGCCGCCACCACCCGTTCGCCTGCTACTACCGGTCCACCCGCCGGGCATATGGACATGCCTCGGCTTCCTCCTATGGTACGGGGAAGGGCCCAGCGGGGCGGAAACGAGCTGGTCGGGCGGGATCAAGATCACAGCCGGGTGACGCCCCCGCCCGTCCGGCGCGCGTCAGCGCGTCCACCCCACGTCCTGGAAGCGCGGCCATCCGAAGCCCCAGGCGCCCGCGCCGGCCAGACCGGTCCGCACCGCCACCAGCTCCGGGCGCTGGTACAGCGGCACCGAGTGGCCGAGCTGCCAGATCCGGACGTCCGCCTCCTGCAGCAGCTCCAGCCGGGCCGCCGGGTCGAGCTCGGCGGACGCCCGGTCGAACAGCCGGTCGATCTCCTCGGTGCCGCTGCGGCCGTAGTTGCCGCCCGGATCGAGCGCGCCGTCGGCGTCCGGCCGGGGCTTGGCGTAGGCGGCGCGCTGCTCGCCCGCCGTGCTGGGGCCGACCGGCCAGGAGAACAGGGCGAGGTCGTAGTCGCCGACCGCCAGGTGGTCCTTGACGAAGGTCTCGGCGGGCGCGGTCGCCGGGCGCACCGCGATCCCGGACGCCGCGAGGTCGGCGACGAGCGCGTCGGCGGTGCGCCGGGCGGTCGCCGAGCCGGCCGGGACGAGCAGGGTCAGCGCCAGCTCCTTCCCGTCCTTGGCGCGGGTGCTCCGGCCCGCGGGCCGCTGCCAGCCGGCGGCGTCCAGCAGCTGCGCGGCGTCCTCCGGTCCGGCCGCGGCGCTGTTGTCGCGGTAGCCCTCCTGGTCCTCGGCGAGCAGGTGGCTGCCGAGCGGGGCGCCCGGCAGTCCGAGCGGGCCGAGCGCGGCGTCGGCGACTCGCCGCCGGTCCACCGCCCGGGCCAGCGCCCGCCGGACGACCGGGTCGGTGAGCGGGCCGCGGGCCGCGTTGACGGTGAGCTGGGTGAGCGAGGCGGCGGCGGCCCGGTGCACGGTGATGCCGGGCAGCGACTCGGCCCGCCGCAGCGCCAGCGCCGCCGCCTCGGGCACCGCGGCGGGCGGGGCGGCCGCCGGGCGGCTCGGCGCGGGGGTGCCCGGCGAGGGGCTGCCGGCCGGGGAGGTGCCCGCCGAGGGACTGCCGGTCGGAGAGGTGCCGGCCGGGGAGCTGCTCGCCGAGGGGGCGGCCGGCACCGCCCGGTCCACCGCCGCGGTGAGCGGGGCGACGTCCAGGCGGTCCTGGTCCAGCGCGTCCAGCCGCCGCTCGGGCGGCCCGGCCACGAAGTCGATCCGGTCGGCCTTCGGCCGGTCGCCCCACCAGAGCGGGTTGCGCACCACCGTGACCCGCCCGCCCTCGGCGTCGTAGCGGGAGACGGTGAACGGGCCGGCGCTCTTGTGGCCCCCACCGGCGAGCGGCCGCTCGAAGGCCTCCGCGGTGGCGGTCTCGGCGACCGGGTAGAGCGGCCCGAACAGCGAGCGCCACTCCGCGTACGGCCGCCGGAAGGTCACCTTCACCTCGTGCGGGTCGGCGCCCGGCGTGATCGCGTCGATCGCGTCGTACCCCGCCGCCTTCCCGCCGCGGTAGGCCGGGTCCAGCCCGGACAGCGCGGCCCGCTGGGCGGTGAGGTCGGCGGCCGACAGCGGCGTGCCGTCGCTCCACACGGCGTGCGGGTTGAGCCGGTAGGTGACCACCTGCGGCAGCTGCCCGGGCGGGGTGGACTCGGCGCCGGCCAGGTAGTCCGGGTCCGGGAGGAGCCGGCCGTGCGCGTCGGGCCGGAACAGCGAGGGGTAGAGGGCGTGGGCGAGCAGCGCGGAGTCGGCGGTCGCGCCGCCCTGGTAGACGTTGAGCGTGGCCGGGACGCCGTCCACCGCCCAGCGCACCGTGCCGCCGTCCCGGACGGCGGTGCGGTCGGCGGGCCCGACGTCCCCGGTGGCGGCGGTGGGATCGGCGGAGACCGGGGCGGCTGCGGGCCCGCGGCCCGGGGCCGGGCCCTCGGAGCAGCCGCCGAGGCCGGCGGCGAGCAGCAGGACGGCGGCTGCGGCGGTGAGCTGGCGGACGCGCATGGCGGCCATCGAACGCCGCCCGGACGACCGGGCCCCGCACCGACACGGCGGCCGCCGGGCGACAGCACCCGTACGGCCCAGACCGCGCGCCTCCTCCGGCGCCGGCTCGAACTGCAGCGCCGGCTCGAATTACAGCGCCAGCTCGAACCAGACGATCTTGCCCTTGGGCGTGCGCCGACTGCCCCAGCGCTCGGCGAGCAGGCTGACCAGTTGCAGGCCCCGGCCGCCCTCGTCGGTCTCCTGGGCGCGCCGCTGCCGGGGCTGGGCGTAGCCGTCGTCCCAGACCTCGCAGACCATGGTGCGGTCGCGCAGCAGCCGCAGCCTGATCTCGCCCCGCCCGTGCTTGAGCGCGTTCGTCACCAGCTCGCTGACCAGCAGCTCGGTGGTGTCGACCAGCTCCTCCAGGCCCCGGGAGAGCAGCCAGCTGCAGGCCAGTTCCCGGGCCTTGGCGACGGAGGTGGGCTCGGGCGGCAGGAACCAGTTGCCGACGGCGTCCTCGGGGAAGGCGTGCACCTTGGCCATCAGCAGCGCGATGTCGTCCTCGCCGTGGTGCGGGTTGAGTTCGCCGAGTACGTGGTCGCAGAGGTCCTCCAGGCCCTTGCCCCCGTCGGCGAGCGCGGCCCGGAACGCGCGCAGGCCCTCGTCCAGCTGGTGCTTGCGGCTCTCGACCAGGCCGTCGGTGTAGAGGCCGAGCACGGCGCCGTCCGGGAGGGTCAGCTCGACCTCCTCGAAGGGCTCGCCGCCGACGCCGAGCGGCAGGCCGGGCGGCACGTCGAGCATCCGGGCGGGCTCGCCCGGGCTGAGCAGGACGGGCGGCAGGTGGCCGGCGTTGGCGAACACGCACCGGCGGGTGACGGCGTCGTACACCGCGTAGACGCAGGTGGCCAGGTAGACCTCGCGGGCCTCCTCGTCGGCGGTCGAGGTGAGCCGCCCGTACGGGGTGGGCGGGCCGGCCGGGACGGAGTCGTCGCCGAGGCCGCGGGCGATCTCGTCCAGCGCGCCGAGCACCTCGGCCGGGTCGAGGTCGAGCATGGCGAGGGTCCGCACCGCGGTGCGCAGCTGCCCCATGGCGACGGCGGCCCGCAGGCCGCGGCCCATCACGTCGCCGATCACCAGGGCGGTGCGGTTGCCGGGCAGCGGGATGACGTCGAACCAGTCGCCGCCGACCTCGGTGTTGTTGTTGCTGGGCAGGTAGCGGCAGGCGATCTCCAGACCGCTGGCGGCCGGGTTGCCCGGGGGCAGCAGGCTGCGCTGGAGGATCAGCGCGCGCTCGTGCTCGCGGCGGTAGAGCCGGGCGTTGTCGATGCAGACGGCGGCGCGCGCGACGAGTTCCTCGGCGATCGCCACGTCACGGGCGTCGAAGGGCTCGCTGCCGATCGCCCGGGAGAGCTGGACCAGTCCGAGCACCTGGTCGCGGGCGACCAGCGGGACGATCAGGGTGGAGCGCAGCAGCGGGTCGCGGCCGGGCTCGGGGACGACGCTGCGCCCGGTGCGCAGCGCCCGGGCGTGCGGGGAGCGGCGCGGGTAGCAGAGGGTGCCGCCGGCCTCGGCGATCGGCAGGCCGGTGACCGAGCCGAGCACCGAGGAGGCCCCGCCGATCACGCTGGAGACGGCGACCCGGCGCAGTTCGCCGCTGCCGTCGGTGAGCACCGTGTCGCCGAGCCGGCCGGCGCTGGGGACGGTCTCGCCGGAGAGCAGCGCGGTGTAGAGGTCGACGGTGGCGAGGTCGCAGAACGGCGGGACGACGACGTCGAGGAGTTCCTTGGCGGTGGTCTCCAGGTCGAGGGTGGAGCCGATGTGGGCACTGGCCTCGTTGAGCAGGGCGAGGTTGCGGCGCACGCCGTCGGCCTCGCGCTCGGCGACGTGCCGGCTGGTGACGTCGGAGACCTGCCCGGCCACGCCCATCGGCTGCCCGCCCGAGCCGTTGAGCCGGTACAGCGAGACGGCCCAGAGCCGGTTGCCCTCGCGGGTGGGGACGGCGCTGTGGAAGCGCAGGTCGAAGACGGGCTCGCCGGTGGCGAGGACCTTGCGCAGGGCGGCGGTGAGCCGGTCGGCCTCGGACGGCGGGAAGAGGTCGTGCGGGGTGAGGCCTTCGAGGTCGGTGGGGACGAGGCCCATCCCGGAGGCGAAGGCGTCGTTGACGCGCTGGAGCCGCAGCCGGCCGTCGAAGAGCACGAAGCCGGTGGGCGTCTGGCCGAAGACGGCCTCGGAGGCGGCGAGGTCGGTCTCGATCCGGCGCAGTCGGCCGAGGTCGACGGCCAGACAGGTGGCACCCGCGGTGGGCAGGGCGCTGTCGGGCATCAGGTAGAGCTCGGCGAGGCCCTCGCCGCCGTCGGCGTCCCGGTAGGGGGTGGTGCCGACCCACTCCTCGCCGGCCAGGGTGCGCTCCAGCCGGGCGCGGCCGCGCCGCCAGAGTTCGCGGGGGACGAAGGTGGAGATCGGGTCGGCGCCGACGGCTTCGGCGGCGGAGACGCCGAAGAACTCGGCGGCGCGCTCGCTCCACTGGCTGATCCGCCCGTCGGGGCCGATCGCGAAGGTGGCGACCCGGATGTAGTCGTAGATCGAGCCCGGGTCTCCGGCGCCCCACGGGCGGTGCTCGGTCTCGGGCCGGGCACCGCGGCCGCGGCCCCCCGCGCCACCGGCCGGCGGCGCCGCCGGGGCGGGCAGGTGCAGCGAACCGGCCTGCCCGGGCACAGCGGCATGACCGCTGCTGCTCGGCGCGTTCCGCGCCGGAGTGCTGTTCAACGGACCGACCCCTCCAACCCGCGACCGTCCGGATGTCGAGAAGACCGAGTATTCATCATCGAGGGGTGCGTTCACACGCCCTCAACATCACAACATCAGATCGGGCGAAGGTTTTTGTCCTACCGCCCGCGCAACCACAATGCCACGCTCGCGCCCCCTTCCGTGACGCGCGCTCCCCCCGGGCCCCCGATGGCATATGCGGCACTGTTCTCCTGATGTTCTACTCGCGTTCCGTCCGGATCATGACTCGCCCGCCGGCTCATTACCCGGCAGCGCGAGCTCGAACCAGACCACCTTGCCGATCCCCTCGGCCCGGGCGCCCCAGTGCAGCGCCAGCCGGTGGACCAGCTCGAGGCCGCGTCCGCCCTCGTCGGCCTCGGCCGCGTGGCGCTCCCGGGGCGGGTCGGGCAGCGGGTCGGAGATCTCGGCGAGCAGCGTCTCACCGAGCGTCAGCCGGACCCCGATCGGGGCGCTGGCGTACCGGACGGCGTTCGTGACCAGCTCGCTGACCAGCAGTTCGGCGGTGTCGGTGAGGTCCTCGACGCTCCACTCGGCGAGCGTGGCCCGGACCAGCCGGCGGGCCCGGGAGACGGCGGTGGGCTCGGCGGGCAGGGTCCAGCCCGCCGTCGGGGCGCTGGTCTGCCCGTGCCCGAGCCGGGCCAGCAGCAGGGCGACGTCGTCCGGCTCCCGGCCCTGCTCCATGGTGTCGAGCACCGCCTCGCAGGCGGCCTGGATGGAGGCGTACGGCTGCTGGAGCACGGTGATCAGCCGGCCGAGGCCGACGTCCAGGTCCTTGTCCCGGGACTCGACCAGGCCGTCGGTGCACAGCGCGAGCAGACTGCCCTCGGGGATCTTCAGTTCGACGGATTCGAACGGGACTCCGCCGACGCCGAGCGGGGCGCCGGAGGGCAGGTCGAGGATCCGCCCGCTGCCGCCGGGCAGCGGCCCGCCGGTGTGGGTCGGCTCCCCGGCGTCCTCGCCCGGCACCACCAGCACCGGCGGGATGTGCCCGGCCTTGGCCACCGTCAGCATCGCCGTGCCCGGGTCGAAGACCGCGTAGACGCAGGTGGCCAGCAGCGCCTCGTCCGGCCCCTGGGCCAGGTCGTCGGCCAGCTCGTGGACGTGCCGCAGCAGCACGTCCGGCGGCAGGTCGAGGGCGGCCAGCACCCGGACGGCGGTGCGCAGCCGGCCCATGGTGGCGGCGGCCCGCAGGCCGTGGCCCATCACGTCGCCGACCACGAGCGCCGTGCGGTCGCCGGGCAGCGGGATGACGTCGAACCAGTCGCCGCCGACCTCGGTGCCGCTGCTGCCGGGCACGTAGCGGTAGGCGACCTCGACGCCGGTGGGCTGCGGGACCTGCTGCGGGAGCAGGGTGCGCTGGAGGGTGAGCGCGGCGGTGCGTTCGCGGGCGTACAGGCGGGCGTTGTCCAGCGAGCTGCCGGCCCGGTCGGCCAGTTCGACGGTGAAGGCGAGGTCGTCCCGGTCGAAGCCCTCGCGGTAGCCCGCCCGGCTGACCAGCAGCAGGCCGATCACGATGCCGCGGGCCCGCAGCGGGACGACCAGCATCGAGTGCACGCCCAGGTCGTGGGCGGCCTGCATCTTGGGGTCCCCGGGGTAGGTCACGTCCTCCAGCTGGTCGGCGCCGGAGAGCAGCTCCGGCACGCCGGTGCGCAGCACCCGTCCGCAGGCGGAGTCCTCCGCGAACGTGATCCGGGCGCCGCGCCGGAGCATCACGTCGACCTCGGGGCCGTCCTGGACTGAGGCGGTGCCGAGCTGGAGCAGCGAGGTGCGCCGGTCGTGGCCGTGCCGGGGCAGGTCGTCACCGTGCGCGACGGCCTGCAGCAGGATCACCGCCGAGTGGTCGGTGAGCCGGGGGACGACGGAGCTGGCCAGCTCCTGGGCGATCCGGGCGGCGTCGAGCAGGTCGCCGACCCGGGAGCCGAACTCGTTGAGCAGCGAGAGGCGGCGCCGGGCGTGCTCGACCTTGGCGACGGCGCGGTAGCGCTCGGTCACGTCCATCACGGTGCCGGAGATGCCGAGCACCCGGCCCGAGCGGTCGGTCATCCGGCTGTAGGAGATCGAGCGGTAGCCGGCCCGGGTGGTGACCGGGGAGGCGAGCGTGACGTCGATGACCGGCTCGCCGGTGGCCAGCACCTGGCGCTGGATGGCGGTGATCTCGTCGGCGGCGCGCTCGGGCAGGGTCTCGCCGGTGGTGCGGCCGACGTGGTCCTCCAGGGCGACGCCGTTCATCTCGGCGAGGGTCCGGTTGACGGCGGTGTAGCGCAGGTCGGTGTCCAGGATGGCGATGCCCAGCGGGGACTGTTCGAACAGCGCGTCGCGCACCGCGAGGTCCCGCTCGACGGCCCGCACGGCGGCCGCCTCGGCCAGGTTGACCTGGAGGAAGGGGGTGCCGTCGCCGTCGACCAGCAGGGAGATGCGGGCGTCCACGGCGACCGGCACGCCGTCCCGGTCGCGCAGTTCGGCGTGGCCGGCCCAGCGGCCGTGGCGCAGGGTGTCCTGGACCGCCGCCCGGATCCGGGCGACCTGCTCCTGGTCCGGGATCAGCTCGTCGATCCGGCGGCCGACCAGCAGCTCGCTCGGCCAGCCGAGCAGTTCCTCGGCGGCCGGGCTCCACAGCACGACCCGGCCCGCCGTGTCGAGGATCGCGATGGCGACCTTGAGCATGTCGAGCAGACTGCCCCCGGACGGCGGGGTGAGGGTGCGCGCGGCGTCGGCGGGGCCGCCGGGGAACGGCCGTGCGGGGCGGCTGCGCAGGCCGGGCAGGGCGCCGGGCTCGGGGACGGCCAGCGTCGGCGCGGGCTGGACGCCCTGGGCGCCGGGCCCGGCCTCGGGCGCGGCGGGACCACCGCCGCGACGGCGACCCGAGGGCGGCTGAGGGGCGGCCGGACGGACGGCGCGGCGCAGCCGGGCGCGGGCGGCGGCGCTCCCCGCGGTGCCTGTCCGCCGCGCTTCCCCGCCACCGTTCCCGGTAGTCGACACCGACGGGGCCTCCGGCTCTGGGTCGGGATCGGCGTCGCCGGCTGGGGCGGCTCACCGATGGTGAGGAATAGTGCCGAAAAGCGACATACCCAGCAGGACCCAGGCTATCCCGGCTGCCGGGTCGGCTTGTCCGATTGACCTATCCGGCGGCTTGCACGTCACCCATGGGCACGAGCAGAGCGCCCGACCCGGCCCGCGCCCGACACGTCACCCGCGGGCGCGGTGAGCAGTGCGGCCACGTGCGGCAGCACCTCGCGGTCGTGCTCGATCCAGTCCACGTCCTCCAGCTCGGACGGGCCGAGCCAGCGCAGCTCGTCGTGGTCCTGCAGCATCCGCGGCTCGCCGTCCAGCAGTTCGGCAGCCCAGAACCGCAGCTCCAGGCCCGGCCGGACGGTCCACGCCCCGGGCAGTCGCCGCAGCGCCCTGGCCCGGACGCCCAGCTCCTCCAGCAGCTCCCGCTCCAGCGCCTGCGCCTCGGTCTCCCCCGGCTCGGCCTTGCCGCCGGGGAACTCCCACCGACCGGCCACCGCCGCGGGCGCGCTGCGCCGGGCGGCGAGCACCCGGCCGCCGCGGACCAACGCACCGCCGACGACGATCCGCGGCTCGTCGGGGGTCCTCGGGTTCTGCTCCATGCGCCCGACCCTACGGGGCGGCGTCGCCGTCCTCGGCCTCGACCCAGTACAGCTGCTTGTGGCCACGGGCCTCGAACTCCGCCGCCAGCCGCTGCGCCTCGGTCCGGTCGAGTCCCCCGGCGACCGGGAAGCGGTTGCCGTTGTCGTCCTGCCGCATCACCCGAAAGGTCCGCATGCGGGGAGTGTAACGGCGGCGCGGGGGCTGCCCGGCGGCTGCCCGGCGGCCCCACTGCCCCCCGCCCCGAGCCGAAGGGGCGCGCCGGTGCCGAAAGGAAGAAGCGAGAAGGACCGAGGAACGAGGGCCTTGGAGCGCCGACCGTCGGCACCGGGCAAGAGCGCCCCGGAGGCGAGCGGGCGAGCACCCGCCCCGAGTCGAAGGGGCGCGCCGGTGCCGAAAGGGAGAAGCGAGGAGGCCCCGAGGGACGAGGGGCCTTGGAGCGCCGACCGTCGGCACCGGGCAAGAGCGCCCCGGAGGCGAGCGGGCGAGCAGCAGGGAGGCCCGAGGAACGAGGGCCTTGGAGCGCCGACCGTCGGCACCGGACAAGAGCGCCCCGGAGGCGAACGGGCGAGCACCCGCCCCGAGCCGAAGGGGCGCGCCCGG
>NZ_JBEPAK010000152.1:0-16963 GCF_040298565.1 Kitasatospora sp. NPDC001539
GCGCCCCCGGCCCGCCCGGCCGGGGGCGCGGTCGTGCGGGCGGGCGGGCTCGGCCCTCAGCCGCCCATGAGCGGCGCCGGATCGGCGACGATGGCGCGCACCGCGCCGACCGCCGCGCCTCGGACGTAGGCCGTGCCCGGACCGGGCGCCCCTTGGCCGAAGGAGAACGGCGGCACCCGCACGGCGCCCGTGGCCGACGGTGGTCCTCCCTCAGCCACCCGTGAGCGACGCCGGGTCGGCGACGATGGCGCGCACCACGCCGACCGCCGCGCCGAGCAGCGGCCCGCGCCGGCCGAGCTTGGAGACGGTCAGCCGGTCCTCCGCCCACGGCCGCACCGTCACCCGGGCGGCCAGCTCGCGCCGCATCGCCGGCAGCAGCCAGGGGGCCAGCCGGGCGTAGCCGCCGCCGAGCACCACGTCGGCCGGATCCAGCAGGTTGACCGCGCCGGCGGCCGCGATGCCGAGCGCCGCGCCGGCCCCGGCCAGCGCGCTCAGCACCGGCTGGTCCCCGGCCGCGGCGCGTTCGGCCAGCAGCGTCACCCAGTCGCCCTGCGCACCGCCCAGCCCGGCCGCCCGCAGCACCGCCCCCTCGCCCGCGTACTGCTCCAGGCAGCCGCGCGCCCCGCAGGCGCAGCGCGGCCCGTCCGGCCGTACCGGGACGTGGCCGAACTCGCCCGCGTAGCCGCGGGCGCCGCGCAGCAGCCGGCCGCCGACCACGATCGCCGCACCGACCCCGGCCTCGGCGGAGACGTAGAGGAAGTCCTCCGGGCCGTGGTCGAGCCACCGCTGGGCCAGTCCGCCGAGATTGGCCTCGTTGTCCGCCTGGATCGGCAGCTCGGCCAGGCCTTCCCCGGCCGCGCGCAGCGCCGGGCGCAGCTCGGGGCCCAGCGGCACGTCCTGCCAGCCGAGGTTGGCGGCCCGCTGGAGCACCCCGCTGCCGCCGACCAGTCCCGGCACGGCCAGGGACAGCCCGGCCGGGCGCAGGCCCGACTCGGCGACGGCGGAACGCACCAGCCGGGCGAGGTCGGCCATCACGGCGGCGGGCGGGCGGGCCCGGTTGGCGACGTCCTGGCGCCGCCAGGAGCGGACCTCGCCGCGCAGGTCGACCACGCAGGCGCCCAGGTGCCGGACGCCGATCTCGGCGCCGAGGCCGCCCGGTCCGAGCGGGTTGAGGCCGAGCGCGGTGCCGGGGCGGCCGACCTTGCCGCTGGGCGCGGCGGGCCCCTCCTCGACGACCAGTCCGGCGGTGATCAGCTGCTCGGCGAGCGAGGAGACGGCCGCCCTGGTCAGTCCGGTCTCGGCGGCGACCTCGGCGCGCGAGCGCGGGCCGCGCGCGATGACGCCCAGCACCAGGGCCAGGTTCGCCCGGCGCATCCCCTGCTGGCTGGCCGGTCCGGTCCGCCCGGCGTCCGGCTCCCCGCGCATCGCGTTCATGCGCCCCACCTCGTGTCCTGGGGAACGTCCTGCGGGATCCCGGGTGCAGCGTAACCGGGCTCCGGCCCCGGGGGAGGGCCCGGTCGCGCCCGCTCGACGGAGCGGGTGAAGACCCAGCGGCGCATCGCCCAGAAGCGGAACAGCATCGCGACGAACGTCCCGACGACCATGCCGCTGACGAAGTCGGCGATCTCCTGGGTGAGCGGGCCGACGTACGGCTCGCGCAGGTCCAGGGCGTACCGGGAGAACACCAGCGGCAGGTCGTTGACGCCGATCGCCACCGCGCTGACCAGGAAGAACAGCAGGGCCTCCCGCCCGCGCCCGGCGGCGCGGAAGGCCCAGCTGCGGTTGAGCAGGTAGGAGACGACGGTGGCGAGCACCGTCGCCACCGTCAGGGCGACCACCGGCTTGTGCTCCAGGACGGTGAACTTGAGCTCGAAGTCGACCACCACGGTGAGCACGAAGCAGGCCGCGCCGACCAGCAGGAACTTCACCAGCCGGCGGTGCCGCACCAGGGCCGGGCGCAGCCGGGCCGGCACCCGGGCCAGGACGCGCTGCGTGGGGGACGGCATCTCCGCAGTGTGGCACGGGGAGATGCCGTCGGCCCCACGAGCGCCGAACCGCCCGCGGCGGCGGCTACGCGGCCGCGACCAGCACCTCGGCCGGCTCCAGGGCCAGCTCGAGCACCTCCCGCACGTCCGACACCGGGTGGACGGTGAGCCGCTCCAGCACCTCGGCCGGCACGTCGTCCAGGTCGGCCTCGTTGCGCTTGGGGATGATCACCGTGGTGACCCCGGCCCGGTCGGCGGCGAGCAGCTTCTGCTTCACCCCGCCGATCGGCAGCACCCGCCCGGTCAGCGAGACCTCGCCCGTCATCGCCAGGTCGGTGCGCACCTTGCGGCCGGAGAGCAGCGAGGCCAGCGCCGTGGTCATGGTGATGCCGGCGCTCGGCCCGTCCTTGGGGATGGCCCCGGCCGGGATGTGCAGGTGCACGCCGCGGTCGCGCAGCGAGGTGACCGGCAGTTCCAGCTCGGCGCCGCGCGAGCGCAGGTAGGAGAGCGCGATGTGCGCGGACTCCTTCATCACGTCGCCCAGCTGCCCGGTGAGGGTCAGCCCGGTGCCGCCGGTCTCGGCGTCCGCGAGCGAGGCCTCGATGTAGAGGACGTCGCCGCCGGCGCCGGTGACCGCCAGGCCGGTGGCCACTCCGGGGACGGCGGTGCGCCGCTCGGCGGGCTCCTGGGCGGACTCCGGCACGTGGTGCGGCCGGCCGATCAGGGCGCGCAGGTCCTCCGCGCCGACCGCGGCGGGCAGTTCGCGCTCGCCCAGCTCGGCCTGTGCGGCGATCTTGCGCAGCACCCGGGCGATCGAGCGCTCCAGGTTCCGTACGCCCGCCTCCCGGGTGTACTCCCCGGCGAGCTTGCGCAGCGCCTGCTCCGCCACGGTGACCTGCTCGCTGCCGAGGCCGGCCCGCTCCAGCTGGCGCGGGAGCAGGTGGTCGCGGGCGATGACGACCTTCTCGTCCTCGGTGTAGCCGTCGAGCCGGACCAGCTCCATCCGGTCGAGCAGCGGCTCGGGGATGGCCTCCAGCACGTTGGCGGTGGCGAGGAAGACGACGTCGGAGAGGTCGAGCTCGACCTCCAGGTAGTGGTCCCGGAAGGTGTGGTTCTGCGCCGGGTCCAGCACCTCCAGCAGGGCGGCGGCCGGGTCGCCCCGGTAGTCGGAGCCGACCTTGTCGATCTCGTCGAGCAGGACGACCGGGTTCATCGAGCCGGCCTCCTTGATCGCCCGCACCAGACGGCCGGGCAGCGCGCCGACGTAGGTGCGCCGGTGGCCGCGGATCTCGGCCTCGTCCCGGACGCCGCCGAGCGCGACCCGGACGAACCGGCGGCCCATGGCGCGGGCCACCGACTCGCCGAGCGAGGTCTTGCCGACGCCGGGCGGGCCGACCAGCGCCAGCACCGCGCCGCCCCGGCGGCCGCCGACCAGCCCGAGCCCCTGGTCCGCCCGGCGCTTGCGGACGGCCAGGTACTCGACGATCCGCTCCTTGACGTCCGCCAGACCGGCGTGGTCGGCGTCCAGCACGGCGCGGGCGGCGGCGATGTCGTACGCGTCCTCGGTGCGCTCGTTCCAGGGCAGCTCCAGGACGGTGTCCAACCAGGTGCGGATCCACGAGCCCTCGGGCGACTGGTCGGACGCGCGCTCCAGCTTGTCGACCTCCTTGAGGGCGGCCTCGCGGACCTTCTCGGGCAGCTCCGCGGCCTCCACCCGGGCGCGGTAGTCGCCCTCCTCGTCGGCCGGGTCGCCGTTCAGCTCGGCCAGCTCCTTGCGGACGGCCTCCAGCTGCCGGCGGAGCAGGAACTCCTTCTGCTGCTTGGCCACGCCCTCCTCGACGTCCTTGCGGATGGTGTCGTTGACCTCCTCCTCGGCGAGGTGGTCGCGCAGCAGGGTCAGCGCGTACTCCAGCCGGGCGACCTGGTCGGCCTCCAGCAGCACCTTGAGCTTCTGCTCGGCGGTGACGAAGGGCGCGTAGCCGATGTTGTCGGCGAGCTCGCCGACGCCCTCGATCTGCGCCACCCGGTCGACGATCTGCCAGGCGCCGCGCCTGCGCAGCCACTGGGTGGACAGCGCCTTGTACTCCTTGACCAGCTCGGCGGCCCGCCCGGCCACCGGCATGCCGACCGAGGACTCCCGGAACGGCGTGGTCTCCACCCAGAGGGCGGCGCCCGGGCCGGTGGTGCCGGCCCCGATCCGGACCCGGCGCACGGCGCGCACCAGGGCGGCCGGGTCCCCGTCAGCGAGGCGGCCGACCTGCTCCACCGTGGCCAGCGTGCCGACCGCCGCGTAGGAGCCGTCCACCCGCGGCACCAGCAGGACCTGCGGCTTGCCGGAGCCGTCGGCCGCGGCGCGGGCGGCCTCGACGGCGGCGCGCACCTCGGTGTCCTTCAGGTCCAGCGGAACGACCATGCCCGGGAGCACGACCTCGTCGTCGAGCGGCAGCACGGGCAGGGTGAGCGGAGTGGACGTCGATGCCATGATCTCTCCCCAGTCAGTGAAGTTGAGTCGATGGGACTAAGCCTTCACGGGCGCCGGATGTTCCCGACACTTTGTTCGCCGTGAGCGAACGAGGAGGGCGCCGGACGGGCGACGGGACGCTCCGTCAAAAGTCCGTGCGATGGCCGGCCGGAAGCACCGCCGGAGACCGCAGGGGGAGCCGGCCGAGGGCGCCGTCAAGAACGGGCCCGAGGGGTTCCCCCGAAGGCGGGACCACTCGCCCGGCGCGCGGTGGACGGGTCCGCGCCAACGCGCGGAGGACGGCCCGCGGCAACGCACGGTGGACGCTCCGCGCCGGCGCAAGGCCGGCGGTCCGGGTCAGCGCGCGGCGGACGGCCTCGCCCCGCCGGGCGCGGCGGCGGGGACGGTGGGGACGGCGGGAGCGGGGACGGACGGGGCGGGCCCGGCCGCCGACGCCGACCGGGGGCGCGGCCGGGGCGGGCGCCGCTCCGCCCCGCGCAGCCAGCGCCACAGCGCCACCCCGGCGAGCACCGCCGCCGGGTGCCCCACGGCGGTGACCACGTCCTTCTCGGCGGCGATCTGCTGGGCGATCATCAGACCCGCACCGCCCAGCGCCAGCACCCGGGCGGGCCGCGGGAGCAGCCCGGACACCGCGCCGAGGCAGGCGAGCACGCCGTAGCTGACCCCGATGTCCAGGTCGCGCATCGCCCCGGGCGCCATCCGCCCGGTCTCCACCGCGGCGATCACCACCCCCTGGGAGAGCAGCGTCGCGGTGACGTGCCCGATCGCGAACACCGCCGCCGCCCGGGCCGGCCCGACCCTGCGCTCCAGCGGCGCCAGGGTGAGGGCGAAGCCCCACAGGTAGGGCATCCACACGTCCCCGGCGATCCAGAACCCGCTCAGCGCCAGGGCGCGCAGGGGGTGCTGGAGCAGGTTGTGGCCGTCCGAACTGGACGCCTCCCGCAGCCGCTGGACGAGTTCCGGATCGGCCAGGCCCGCGAAGGTCGTGGTGGCGCCCACCACGGCGAGATATCCGAGCGTGAAGGGATTGCGCCGGGGCGTCGGGAGCCGTTCCACCAGCCACTCGAGGACACCGGTGCGCAGGCCGTGGCGGAGCATTCCGTACGGCGCCCGCGCGAGCGCGTTCCGGCCGGCTCCGTCTCGCAGTCCAGCCATGCCGCCTCCGCTCCACGCCCGCAGCCACCGGTCCTCGCCGCAGCCCAACGTACCGGCGCGCGGCCCGGTTTCCTCCGGGCGGGGCGTTGTCGTGCCCACGGTACGTCGAGGTTCTGAAAGGCACCTGGGAAAAGGCCGTGAAGACGGTTGCGGCCGCCACCGGTCCGATTACCGACTTTGGTCCAGACCTTCTGTCGATTAACGCGTCAGTAGGGCCGCTGACCGGCGACTTGGTGTCAACTCCACTGCATACGTACCGTTACGCAGAGAAAATTCGCCGGGTAAGGTATCGGCCCGTGCCCACTCGTGCAGTGGGTCCGAGGGCGACCCGGTGGTCGGCCCACGGGCCGGAAACGTCCGGTCCACCTGCCGGAAATCATCCGCTGTCCGTACGCTGCGAGGTGCGCGGGAGAAGCGGGCGGGGAACCACCCGTCCTCCACTCTCCCGGGCGCGCGACGGGACGGCGGACCCGGCACAGTCCACGACGGAACAAGACTACGAGCGGAGCCCCGCCATCCCCACAGGTGGCCGGCCCGCAGCCCTGGGGGCGGTGGCGTGACCGTGACAGAAATTCAGCAGGACAACCACAACACCGGCGGCGCGGTGAGCAGCCAGCGCAGAGTGCTGGTGGTGGAGGACGAGCCCACGATCGCGGAGTCGATCGCGGCCCGACTGGGCGCGGAGGGCTTCAAGGTCGCCGTGGCCCACGACGGCCCGGGCGCGGTCGACGGATTCCACACCTGGCAGCCGGACCTGGTGGTCCTGGACATCATGCTGCCCGGCTTCGACGGCCTGGAGGTGTGCCGCCGGATCCAGGCGCAGCGCCCGGTGCCGGTGCTGATGCTGACCGCGCGCGACGACGAGACGGACCTGCTGGTCGGCCTCGGCGTGGGCGCCGACGACTACATGACCAAACCGTTCTCCATGCGCGAGCTGGCCGCCCGGGTCAACGTGCTGCTGCGCCGCGTCGAGCGCGCCCAGCAGGCAGCCCGCACGCCCGCGCTCGGCAGCCTGCGCTTCGGCGAGCTGGAGATCGACCACGTGCAGCGCCGGGTCCGGCTGGCCTCGGGCGACGTCCACCTGACGCCGACCGAGTTCGACCTGCTCGCCTGCCTGGCCGCCCAGCCGCGCGCGGTGCTCACCCGCGAACAGCTGCTGGCCGAGGTGTGGGACTGGACCGACGCGTCCGGCACCCGCACCGTCGACAGCCACGTCAAGGCACTGCGGCGCAAGATCGGCGCCAGCTGGATCCGCACCGTCCACGGTGTCGGGTACGCACTGGAGGCCCCGCTCTCGTAACGGCGGGAGCTTCGGGCGACGGGCCACCGGGGGGCCCGTGTCCCGGGACCGCCCTGCCACCACGCGGGGATCACAAGGGACCAATGACCTTTCCACAGCAACGCAACGGGGACGCCGACGCCGCGCGCCCGCAGACGCTGGCCGTCCGCGCCGCCCGCCGGGTCTGGGCCGACATCCGCCCGCTCGACCCGGTCCGCTCGATCAAGGGCAAGCTCGCCCTGCTGGTGATCGTCTCCGTGTTCCTGGCCACCGGGATGGTGGTCGTGGCGATCCGGTCCGAGACCCAGATCCGGATCATCATGGTCTTCTCCATGATCGCCTCGCTGCTGTTCATGCAGTTCCTCGCGCACGGGCTCACCGCCCCCCTGCGCGAGATGACGGACGCCGCCCGCGCGATGGCCTCCGGCGACTACAGCCGCCGGGTCGAGGTGAACTCGCGCGACGAGATCGGCGAACTGGCGGCCGCCTTCAACGGCATGGCCGCCGACCTGCAGGCCGCCGACCGGCACCGCCGCGAGCTGGTCGCCAACGTCTCGCACGAGCTGCGCACGCCGATCGCCGCGCTGCGCGCCGTGCTGGAGAACGTGGTGGACGGCGTCGTGCAGCCCAACCCCGCGACCCTGGGGGCCGCACTGGAGCAGACCGAGCGGCTCGGCCGCCTGGTCACCCACCTGCTCGACCTCTCCAAGATCGACGACGGCGTGGTCGACCTGGACGCCCGCCCCTTCGAGGTGCGCGAGTTCCTCGACGGCGTGCTGCGCGGCGTCACCGTGGACGGCGCGACGGCCGGCGGGGCCTTCTCCCGGCGCGGCGACGTCCGACTGGCCCTGGAGGTCAGCCCGGCCGGCCTCACCGCGGTGGCGGACCCGGAGCGGCTCCACCAGGTGGTCGCCAACCTGGTCGACAACGCCTGCAAGCACTCCCCGCCCGGGGGCACGGTGACCGTGCGCGCCCGACCGGAGGGCGAGGAGGGCGGCCTGCTGCTGGAGGTCCAGGACGAGGGCCCCGGCATCCCGCCGGCCGACCGCACCCGGGTGTTCGAGCGGTTCAGCCGCAGCGGCACCGCCACCGCCTCCGGACCGGGCTCCGACGGGGGCACCGGGCTGGGCCTGGCCATCGCCCGCTGGGCGGTGGACCTGCACGGCGGGCGGATCGCCGTGGCCGAGTCCCCGAGCGGCTGCCGGATCGAGGTCCGGCTGCCCGGCCAGCGCTGAGCAGCCGAGGACATTTGTCACAGATCCGACACAGACGCATACGAAGGTCGTCGGATGGTCCAACCGGCCCAATGTCCGGTTTTGCCCTGGTTTGGGGGGCGATCGAGCGCGATCAGTTCCCCTCAGATACGGCTTTCTAACGTACTTTTTCAGCCAATCCGCAGGTCAGGACTGTGATCTGGGCGACGCCTGGGGCCCGGGGACTGCGCGATCACTGGTCAGGGGCGTAGCCTTAATCCCCGCTGTCCAAACATCCCAAAAGGAAGCGGAAGAGGGCGGTTGCCGCCGTGTCGCCACAGTCCCCTGAAACCCCCAACAGCTCGGCAAGCTCCACTGGCTTCGGTCCCAATGAGTGGCTCGTCGATGAGATCTACCAGCAGTACCTCCAGGACCCGAACTCGGTAGACCGAGCCTGGTGGGACTTTTTCGCCGACTACAAGCCCGGTACCGAGGTGACCCCAGTGACCCAGGCCGCGACCCAGGCCGGCCCCACGCCGACCCCTGCCGCTGCCCCCGCGCCCGCCGCTGCTGCTGCTCCGGCCGCACCGGCCCCGGCCGCGCCCGCCGCTCCGGCCCCGGCCGCCGCTCCGCTCGCCGCCGCGCCCGCCGCGCCCCCGGCCCCGAAGGCCGCCGCCGCCCCGGCTCCCGCCGCCGCCCCGGCCGGCCCCGAGCTGGTCCAGCTGCGCGGCCCGGCGAAGGCCGTCGCCACCAACATGGACGCCTCCCTGGAGGTGCCGACCGCGACCTCGGTCCGCGCCGTCCCGGCGAAGCTGTTGATCGACAACCGCATCGTCATCAACAACCACCTGCAGCGCGCCCGCGGCGGCAAGGTCTCCTTCACCCACCTGATCGGCTACGCCCTGGTCCAGGCCATCAAGGCCCACCCGGGAATGAACCACAGCTACAAGGTGGAGGACGGCAAGGCCTTCCTGGTCAAGCCGGAGCACGTCAACCTCGGCCTGGCCATCGACCTGGTCAAGCCCAACGGCGACCGCCAGCTCGTCGTCGCGGCCATCAAGAAGGCCGAGACCCTCGACTTCTTCGGCTTCTGGCAGGCCTACGAGGACATCGTCCGCCGGGCCCGCGCCAACAAGCTGACCATGGACGACTTCACCGGCGTCACGGTCTCGCTGACCAACCCCGGCGGCATCGGCACCGTGCACTCCGTGCCGCGCCTGATGCAGAACCAGGGCACCATCGTCGGCGTCGGCGCCATGGAGTACCCGGCCGAGTTCCAGGGCTCCGCCCCGGAGACGCTCGCCCGCCTCGGCGTCTCCAAGATCATGACGCTGACCTCGACCTACGACCACCGCGTCATCCAGGGCGCGGCGTCCGGCGAGTTCCTGCGCGAGATCCACCGCCTGCTGCTCGGCGAGAACGGCTTCTACGACGAGATCTTCGAGTCGCTGCGGATCCCGTACGAGCCGGTCCGCTGGGCCACCGACGTCGCCACCACCCACGACGACGAGGTCAACAAGACCGCCCGCGTCATGGAGCTCATCCACGCGTACCGCGTGCGCGGCCACCTGATGGCCGACACCGACCCGCTGGAGTACAAGCAGCGCAAGCACCCCGACCTCGACGTCGTCCAGCACGGCCTCACCCTGTGGGACCTGGAGCGCGAGTTCGCGGTCGGCGGCTTCGGCGGCCAGAAGATGATGAAGCTCCGCGACATCCTCGGCCTGCTGCGCAACACCTACTGCCGCACCGTCGGCATCGAGTACATGCACATCCAGGACCCGAAGCAGCGCAAGTGGCTGCAGGACCGCCTGGAGAAGCCGTACACCAAGCCGGAGCGCGAGGAGCAGCTGCGGATCCTCCGCCGCCTCAACTCCGCCGAGGCCTTCGAGACCTTCCTGCAGACCAAGTACGTCGGGCAGAAGCGCTTCTCGCTGGAGGGCGGCGAGTCGCTCATCCCGCTGCTGGACGCCACCATCGACGCCGCCGCCGAGCACCGCCTCGACGAGGCCGTCATCGGCATGGCCCACCGCGGCCGCCTGAACGTGCTGGCCAACATCGTCGGCAAGCCGTACGGCAAGATCTTCGGCGAGTTCGAGGGCAACCTCGACCCGAAGTCGATGCACGGCTCCGGCGACGTCAAGTACCACCTGGGCGCCGAGGGCACCTTCACCGGCCTGGACGGCGAGACCATCAAGGTCTCGCTCGCCGCGAACCCCTCCCACCTGGAGGCCGTGGACCCGGTCGTCGAGGGCATCGCCCGCGCCAAGCAGGACATCCTGGACCAGGGCGGCACCACCTTCCCGGTGCTGCCGATCCAGATCCACGGTGACGCGGCCTTCGCCGGCCAGGGCGTCGTCGCGGAGACCCTGAACATGTCGCAGCTGCGCGGCTACCGCACCGGCGGCACCGTGCACATCGTGGTGAACAACCAGGTCGGCTTCACCGCCGCCCCGGCGTCCTCGCGCTCCTCGATGTACTGCACCGACGTGGCCCGCATGATCGAGGCCCCGATCTTCCACGTGAACGGCGACGACCCGGAGGCCGTGGTCCGCGTCGCGCGGCTCGCCTTCGAGTTCCGCCAGGAGTTCCACAAGGACGTGGTGATCGACCTCATCTGCTACCGCCGCCGCGGTCACAACGAGGCCGACAACCCGTCGTTCACCCAGCCGCTGATGTACGACCTGATCGACAAGAAGCGCTCGGTGCGCAAGCTGTACACCGAGGGCCTGATCGGTCGCGGCGACATCACCATGGAAGAGGCGGAGCAGGCGCTCCAGGACTTCCAGGGCCAGCTGGAGAAGGTCTTCGCCGAGGTCCGCGACGCGGCCCAGGCGCCGGCCGACGCCACCACCGGCAAGCCGGTCGCCGACTTCCCGGTCTCCATCCAGACCGGCATCTCCCAGGAGATGGTCAAGCGGATCGCCGCCTCGCAGGTCAACCTGCCGGACTGGCTGACCGTCCACCCGCGCCTGCTGCCCCAGCTGCAGCGCCGCGCCGCCTCGGTCGAGGACAACACCATCGACTGGGCGATGGGCGAGACCCTCGCCATCGGCTCGCTGCTCATGGAGGGCCACCCGGTCCGCCTGGCCGGTCAGGACAGCCGCCGCGGCACCTTCGGCCAGCGGCACGCCGTCCTGATCGACCGCAAGACCGGCGAGGACTACACCCCGCTGCAGTACCTCACCGAGGACCAGGCCCGCTACACCGTCTACGACAGCCTGCTGTCGGAGTACGCGGCCATGGGCTTCGAGTACGGCTACTCGCTGACCCGCCCGAACGCGCTGGTCATGTGGGAGGCGCAGTTCGGCGACTTCGTCAACGGCGCGCAGACCATGGTCGACGAGTACATCGCCTCCGCCGAGCAGAAGTGGGGCCAGCACTCCGGCGTCACCCTGCTGCTGCCGCACGGCTACGAGGGCCAGGGCCCGGACCACTCGTCCGCCCGCCCGGAGCGCTTCCTCCAGCTGTGCGCCCAGAACAACATGACGGTCGCGATGCCGACCCTGCCGTCGAACTACTTCCACCTGCTGCGCTGGCAGGCGCACAACCCGCACCACAAGCCGCTGGTCGTCTTCACCCCGAAGTCGATGCTGCGTCTGAAGGCCGCGGCGAGTGCGACCGAGGAGTTCCTGTCCGGCTCGTTCCGCCCGGTCATCGGCGACTCCACCGTCGACCCGGCGCAGGTCCGCAAGGTGGTCATCACCGCCGGCAAGTTCTACTACGACCTGGAGGCCGCCCGCGCCGAGCGCGGCGTCACCGACACCGCGATCGTCCGGGTCGAGCGGCTCTACCCGCTGCCGGTGGCCGAGCTCCAGGAGGAGCTGGGCCGCTACGGCGACGACGTCCAGTTCGTCTGGGCGCAGGAGGAGCCGGCCAACCAGGGCGCCTGGCCGTTCATCGCGATGAACCTGGTCGACCACCTGCAGGTCGCCATCGGCCGCAGCGCCGGCGGCTCCCGCCTGCGCCGCGTCGCCCGCACCGCGGCCTCGTCCCCGGCGGTCGGCTCGGCCAAGCGGCACGCCGCCGAGCAGCAGGCGCTGATCGAGGAGGTCTTCGCGCTCTGACGCGCTGAGGCCCGGCACCGCCGACACGCCCGCGGCCCCCGCTCCCGAACCAGGGAGCGGGGGCCGCGGGCGTTCCGCCGTAGGGCCCGGCTCCGTGTCGTGCCCCGGCAAAGGTCGCAGCTCTGCAACCAAACGCCGACCGGCCTGCACGGGTTCCTGACGGATCGATAGGTTATGCCTCGCCGGACCGCCGCCCGGCGCCCGTCCACGCGCCGGCGGCCCGGTCGAACCACCTCACCGCTCATCCCAGGGGGATCACCACATGACCGCCGACACGCCGCACCCCGGCAAGCTCCCGCCGGTCTTCCAGCCGCTCCTTCCGGACGACCCCAGGGAGGTCGGCGGCTACCGGCTGTTCGCCCGCCTGGGCGCCGGCGGCATGGGGCGCGTCTACCTGTCCTACACGCCGGGCGGCCGCCCGGTGGCGCTCAAGGTGGTCCGCCCCGAGTTCGCCGAGGACGGCGAGTTCCGCCGCCGGTTCGCCCAGGAGGTCAGCAACGCCCAGCGGATCCACGGGCTGTACACCGCGCAGGTGATCGACTCCGGCGGCCTGGACTCGGACGCCCCGTGGCTGGTCACCGCGTACGTCCCCGGGCCGTCCCTCCAGCAGGTGGTGCGGGAGCACGGCGCGCTGCCGGTCCGCACCGTGCTGCTGCTGATGGGCGGCATCGCCGAGGCGCTCCAGGCGATCCACAGCGTCGAGGTGGTCCACCGCGACCTCAAGCCCGCCAACGTGCTGGTCGCCGGGGACGGCCCCCGGGTGATCGACTTCGGCATCGCCCGGGCGGCCGACGCGACCGCGCTGACCGGCACCGGCTACCGGATCGGCTCCCCCGCCTTCATGGCCCCCGAGCAGGCGCAGGGCCGGGCGGTCACCCCGGCCACCGACGTCTTCGCGCTGGGCGCCCTGGCCGCGTACGTGGCCGGCGGCACCCCGCCGTTCGGCGACGGGCCGGACACCGCGGTGCTCTACCGGGTGGTGCACGAGGAGCCGGACCTGACGGCCGTCCCGGCGGACCTGCGCGAGCTGGTCCAGCGCTGCCTGGCGAAGTCCCCCGAGGACCGCCCGAAGCCGGCCGAGATCATCCAGGCCGCCCGCAACCACCCGGAGGTCGGCGGCCAGCTCCGGTTCGGCGAGGACTGGCTGCCGCGGCAGGTCAACACCGAGATCACCCGGCGCTCCGACCTGCCCAGGACTCCCCCCACCCCGCTGCCGGCCGCCCCCGCCGTCCCGCCGGCCCCGGCCGCCCCGCCGCAGCCGCTCGGCGCGCCGACCCACCCGGCGACCGTCGCGGCCCGGCCGCCGCAGCAGCCGGCCACGCCCCCGCCCGGCTTCGCCCCGCCGCCGCTCGGCGCGTACGGCGCTCCGCAGCCGCCCACCGAGACGCCGACCGCCCCGGTGCTGCCGACCCCGCCGACCGTCCCGCTCCGGGCGGAGGCGCCGTCCTTCGACACCCCGCCGCCCGGCCCGGTGGTCACCGCCGCCGTCCCGGCACCCGAGCCGGAGCCGCGGCGCCGGGGCGGGGTGTCCTGGAAGGTGCTGCTGACCGTCGCCCTGGTGATGGCGGTCGGCGGCACCGCGGGCGGCGTGGTGCTGGTGAAGAAGCTGGACGACGGCAAGAAGACCGGGAGCAGCAGCGGCACCTCCGCCCAGCAGGGCACCGGCACCCCCAACCCGGTGCCCGTCCAGGGCGGCGGCGCCCTGCCCAGCGCGAGCGCCACCGTCTCGGGCCTCCCGGTGACGGCCGCCCCCTCGAAGTCCGGCCCGGCCACCGTGTCCGCCCCGGCGCGGCCGGTCGGCTACACCCTGCTGCTGGACAAGAAGTCGCTGTCGATCCCGGCCGCCGAGTACTCCTCGGACGCCTACCGGATCGACCTGAACGCGGGCACGGTGGTGCCGCGCAGCGGCTCCAGCGACCTCAAGTGGGGCCTCGGCGTCACCAACACCGGCAGCGGCAGCAAGGCCAACTCCTTCGAGAGCGTCGGGGACGAGAAGTCGGACTTCGCCGTGATCACCGAGGCGACGGTCACGGCCGAGCAGTGCGCCGCCGCGATCGACTCCCGACCGGACACCGACCTGACGTACAACCGGGTCGCGCCCGGCCGCCTGCTCTGCGTCCGCGACCGGGACAGCCGGAACATCGCGATCGCCGCGATCACCACCGCGGACCCGACCACGGGGGCCGCCTCGATGACCATCAGCACCTGGCGGGCCGGCTGACCGGCGGGTCTATCCTGACCGGGTCCATCCCCATCCGACCGGAGCGAACCGTGTACTTCACCGACCGAGGCATCGAGGAGCTGGAGAGCCGGCGCGGCGACGAGGAGGTCACCTTCGAGTGGCTGGCCGAGCGCCTGCGCGAATTCGTCGACCTCAACCCGGACTTCGAGATCCCGGTCGAGCGGCTGGCCACCTGGCTGGCCCGGCTCGACGACGAGGACGACGAGTGACCCGGTGACCGCCGGACGAGGGGCCCGGGAGGCAACCGCCTCCCGGGCCCTTCGTATGCCCTGCCCGGGCGCGGGCGGCCCGGCCCGGAGCCCGCTCCGGCCCGGCTCGGGGCCGCGCTCGGGGCCGGCTCGGCCGCGCTCGGGGCCGGCTCGGGGGTGTGTTCGGGACGGGTCAGGGGCGGGTCAGGGACGGGTTCAGGGTCGGAACCGCTTGCTTTTCCCGGCACGCGATATATCGTCTTTCAGAGAGAACGCGATACATCGCGATCGCTGAACGGGAGGCGGCAGAGATGAGCCAGTGGACGATCGAGGGGCCCGGCCGGACCACCGTGGCCGAGGAGGTGCGCGCGCTGCACGTGCGCGTCATCGACGGCTCGGTGAACGTGGTCGCGGCGGAGGGCCAGGCCCGTCTGGAGGTCACCGACCTCACGGGCGAGCCGCTGCACGTGACCGTGGTGGACGGCGTCCTGACGGTCACCTACAAGGACATCAACAGCTGGGGCGAGTTCGGCGACCGGATCAAGTCGATCGGCTCGGTCCGCAACTTCTTCGACTCCTTCAAGCGCAAGCGCTCCGTCGCGCTGACCGTGACCGTCCCGGCCGGCACCGACGTCAAGGTCGGCACCGTCTCGGCCGACGCCACCGTCACCGGCGTCGACGGCCACGTCTCGGTGCAGAGTGCCAGCGGCGACACCACCCTGGCCGGGCTGACCGGCCGGATCGACGCCAGCACCGTCACCGGTGACGTGGACGCCCAGGCGGTGGGCGGCCGGCTCAAGGTCAACACCGTCTCCGGGCAGCTCACCGTCGTCGCCGGCACCGCCGACAAGGTGCAGGCCAACACCGTCACCGGGGCCGTCACCCTGGACCTCGACGTGGCCGGTGAGACCGACGTCAAGGTCAACACCGTCAGCGGCGCGGTCGTGGTGCGCATCCCCTCGCTGGCCGACGCCACCGTCGAGGCCGGCTCCACCAGCGGCGACGTGTCCAGCACCTTCGACGAGCTCACGATGAGCAGCACCTGGGGTGCCAAGAAGATCTCCGGGCAGCTCGGCGAGGGCCGCGGCAGCCTCAACGTCACCACCGTCTCCGGCGCCGTCACCGTGCTGCGCCGCCCCGACCGCGAGGACGACGAGCCGGCGGTGGCCAAGGAGCTCCCGGCCTCCCCCGGCTCCGACCGGCCCGCCGGGCCCGACCTCACCAAGGAGGCCTGAGATGACCCCCGTGTTCGGCCACGGCCGGCTCCGGCTGTACCTGCTGAAGCTGCTGGACGAGGCCCCGCGCCACGGCTACGAGGTGATCCGCCTGCTGGAGGAGCGCTTCCAGGGCCTGTACGCCCCCTCGGCCGGTACGGTCTACCCGCGCCTGGCCAAGCTGGAGCAGGAGGGGCTGGTCAGCCACAGCACCGAGGGCGGCCGCAAGGTCTACCGGCTGACGGACGCCGGGCGCGCGGAACTCGAGGCCCGCCACGGTGAGTTGGACGAGCTGGAGCTGGAGATCCACGACTCCGTGGCGCAGCTGGCCGGGGCGATCCGGGAGGACGTCCGGGACAGCGCCAAGGACCTGCGCGAGGAGCTGTGGCAGGCCGCCAAGCAGGCCCCCCGGCCCAGGCGCGGCGAGGGCACCGGCGACCCGTGGGCCGGCCCCTGGGGAGACAACGAGTCCTGGCAGCGCGCCAAGGAGGAGTTCGCCGAGTTCAAGCGGCACGCCAAGGAGCAGGCCAAGCGCGCCCGGGAGCAGGAGAAGGCCGCCAAGGCCAAGGCGAGGGCGGCCGAGGAGGAGGCCCGCCGGCTGCGCGAGCAGGCCAGGGCCTCCCGCACCGCGGCCCAGCAGGAGGCGCTGCGGATCAAGCGCCGGGTCGAGCAGCAGGTGCGCGAGCACGCCGCCAAGGGCGACTGGCCGACCGGCCTGGCCGAGGGCCTGGCCGAGCTGACCAAGGGCCTGGCCGGGCTGGCCGACGCCGCGCGCTGGGGCCACCAGAGCACGGAGGAGCCGGACGAGCAGGTCAGGGTGACCCGGATCGACCTCGACAAGGACGCGCCCACCGCGCCCACCGGGTCCACCGCGCCGACCGCCCCCGCCGACCTGCCGCCGTGGACGCGCACCGACCCGGCGGGCGACCCGGCCCGGGAGCTGGAGCGGCTGCTCGACCGCTTCCGCGACCAGGTCCGCGACGCGGCCCGGGACGGCGGGGTGAGCGCCGAGGGGCTGGCCGAGGCCCGCACGGTGCTCGGCACGGCCGGCGAGCGGCTGAAGCGGCTGCTCGGCTGAGCCGGCGGCCGCCTCGCGCCGCCGGCCCGACAGGCACCACCTGCCCCGCCCGGTCGGCCCGGTGCCCCCGCTTCGGGGGC
>NZ_JBEPAK010000153.1:0-16933 GCF_040298565.1 Kitasatospora sp. NPDC001539
CTCTCCCCCCCTGCCCCCGCCCCCCGCGGGGGCGCACCGCGTTCGCGCGGTGCGCCCCCGTCCCGTTTGCGCTCAGCGGTGCGCCCCCGTCCCGTTCCCGCTCAGTCGGAGGGGCAGCGGGCGCCGGCATCCGGCATCCGGCCGTCCACCAGGAAGGCGGTCACGGCGTCGCGCACGCAGCCGCTCTTGTCGTACGCGGTGTGCCCGTCGCCGTCCCGGGTGAGCAGCACGCCGTGCGGCAGACCGGCCGCCAGCCGCTGCGCCCACGAGTAGGGGGTGACCGGGTCGCCGGTGGAGCCGATCACCAGGATCGGGGCGCTGCCGGGCGCGGTCACGGTGTGCGGCTGCTCGGGCGAACGGTACGGCCAGGGGCGGCAGTCCGGGAGGAACAGCGTGGCCGCCGGGTCGTGCCGGGTGGTCAGGGGCGCCTTGGCGGCGAGCTCGGCGAGGGTCTCCGCCACCTCCCGCGCGGTGGGTGCCATCGGGGCGTCCGCGCAGTGGATGGCCGCGAAGGCGTCCGCCGCGGTCACGTAGTTCCCCTCCTCCGTACGGCCGTTGGCGCCGTCGGCGAGCTTGAGCAGGTCGTCGGCGGCACCGTGGGCGAGGGCCGGCTCCAGGGCGCCGCGCAGTCGCTGCCAGGAGCGGCCGCCGTCGCTCAGCACGTCGAGGACGCCGGCCCAGCCGAGCGCGGCGGTGAGGGTGCGGCCGTCGGAGGCGGTCAGCGGGTGGTCCTTGAGGCCGTCGAGGAAGTCGGCGAGCCGGTTCGGGGCGGTGGCCGGGTCGTCGCCGAACGGGCACCGGTCCGCGTCGGTCCCGGCACCGGCACCGGCGGCCGCATCGGCAGCGGCGGCGGCGCAGTCGGTGGCGAAGGCCCGGAACTCGGCCTCCATGGCGACGGCCTGTTCGCCGTTGAGGCGCAGCAGGTCGGTGCTGCGCTCGACGGCGCCGTCGAGGACGAGCCGGCCGGTGCGGTCGGGGAACTCCTCGGCGTAGAGGGCGCCGAGGTAGGTGCCGTAGGAGAGGCCGAGGAAGTCGAGCTTGCGCTCGCCGAGGGCGCCGCGCAGCACGTCCATGTCGCGGGCGCTGTCGCGGGTGCCGAGGTGCGGCAGGAGGTCGGCGTAGCGGGCAGCGCAGGCGTCGGCGAGGGTGCGGCCGTGCTCGTAGGCCGGGTCGTCGGTGCGCGTCCACTCGTCGCGGGTGCGGTCGTCCAGGCAGTGCACGGGGGTGGTGTCGCCGGCGCCGCGCGGGTCGAAGCCGACCAGGTCGTAGCGGTCGTGCAGGGCGGCGAAGCCCCTCCAGCGCCAGCGGGCCATGCCGACGCCGGAGCCGCCGGGGCCGCCGGGGTTGAGCAGCAGGGAGCCGATCCGCCCGCCGGGGTCGGCAGCGGGGACCCGGGCGACCGCGACCTCGACGGTGCGGCCGCCGGGGTCGGCGTAGTCCAGCGGGACCTTGAGGCGGGCGCACTGCACGACGGGCTCGTCCTGGTCGGCGTCGCCCTGGTCGGGGCAGGGGGCCCAGTCGATCCGCTGGTCGTAGAAGCCCTCCAGGGCCGGGGAGGTGCCCGCGGCGACCCGCTCGGCGAGCGGCGGGCGGCTCGCCGGGGCGACCGGCGCGCGCTGGCCGGCCGGGGCGCTGCAGCCGGCCGGGAGGGCGAGCAGGAGGGCGGCGAGCGCGGGCAGGGCGCGCCGCGGGAGGCGGAGGGTCATCGGGGCCACCGCCCACGAATACCACCCGGATACCACCCGTGCCGCACCCGGGGCGCACCGCACCCGGCGCCGAACGCCGAGCGCCGGTCGTCAGCCACCGGTCGACGGGCGTCAGCCGTCAGGCCGTCGGACGCGAGGCCCGCGGACGTCAACCACCGGCCGTCAGCCGTCAACCTTCGGACGTCAACCTTCGGACGTCAGCCGCCGATCGCGGACATCGGGCGCTCCGGCCGGACGAAGTCGGCGCTGTTGACGGCGTGTCCGGGGCCCTTGCCGGCCACCGAGAGCCGCCAGGCCGCCTCGATCCGGTCGTCGTCCGCGCCGCCGCGCAGCAGGGCCCGCAGGTCCGACTCCTCGGTGGCGAACAGGCAGTTGCGCAACTGCCCGTCGGCGGTGAGCCGCACCCGGTCGCAGCCGCCGCAGAACGGCCGGGTGACGGAGGCGATCACCCCGACCACCGCCTCCGTGCCGGCGATCCGCCACTCCTCCGCCGGCGCGTTGCCGTGCCGCCCGACGGGCACCAGGTCGAAGCGCTCGCCGAGCCGCGCGAGGATCTCGTCCGCCGTCACCATCGTGTCCCGCTCCCAGGCGCCCTGGGCGTCCAACGGCATGGACTCGATGAAGCGCATCCGGTAGCCGTGCCGGACGGCGAACTCGACCAGCGGCACGATCTCGTCGTCGTTGACCCCGCGCACCGGCACCGCGTTGATCTTCACCGGGTCCAGTCCGGCGGCCTTCGCGGCGGCGAGCCCCGCGAACACGTCGTCGATCCGGTCCCGCCGGGTGAGCGCCGCGAAGCGCTCGGGCCGGAGCGTGTCCAGACTGACGTTGACCCGCCGCAGCCCAACCTCCCGCAAGGGGACGGCGGTGCGGGCCAGGCCGATCCCGTTGGTCGTCAGCGACAGCTCCACTCCCAGCGCCGCCAGCCGCCCGATCAGCCCCACCACGCCGCGCCGCAGCAGCGGCTCGCCGCCCGTCAGCCGCACCGAGCGGATCCCCAGCCGCTCGACGGCGATCCGCACCAGCCGCACCACCTCGTCGTCGTCCAGCACCGAGTCCCGGGTGAGCCAGTCCAGCCCCTCCGCCGGCATGCAGTAGGTGCAGCGCAGGTTGCAGCGGTCGGTCAGCGAGACCCGCAGATCGGTGTGGACCCGGCCGAAGCGGTCCACCAGCGGGCGCCGCGGCTCGGGGTGCGGTGCGGTGTTCATCGACCCAGTACAGAGCCCGGGCGGCCCCGGGGCCAGCGGCCGAACCACCGGGGAGCACCCGCGACCTGCGCCTTCGCCTTGTGGATTCGTACAACCCGGGGGTGCTGCGCGGCCCCGCCCCGGCGGGGCAGGCTGGGGCCGTGCAGAACACAGCAGCCGCCGTCCCGGCCCTCGTCCTCGCCGCCGGGGGCGGGCGCCGGCTGGGCGGGCGGCCCAAGGCGCTGATCCGGTACGCGGGCCGTCCGCTGGTGGAGCACGCGGTGGCGACCGTACGGGCCGGCGGCTGCCCGGACGTCACGGTGGTGCTCGGCGCGGACGCCGGGCGGGTGCGGGCCACCGCCCACCTGCCGGGCTGCCGGCTGGTGGCCAATCCCGACTGGGCCGAGGGCATGGGCTCCTCGCTGCGGGCCGGACTGGCCGCACTGCCGTCCGGCGCCCCGGCGGTGCTGGTGATGCTGGTGGACACCCCGGGCGTGACCCCCGCCGCGGTGGCCCGGCTGCTGGCCGCCCACCGGGCGGGCGCCGAACTGGCCGCGGCGGCCTACGGGGGGCGGCGCGGCCACCCGGTGCTGATCGGCGCCCGGCACCTCGCCGAAGCGGCCGCGGGAGCCCGCGGCGACGCCGGGGCCCGCGCCCTGCTGGCGGCGCACGCCGGGGAGCTCGTCCTGGTCGAGTGCGCGGACGTCGCCGTCCCGGACGACCTGGACACCCCCGCCGACCTGGAACGCTGGTCCGCGCGCTGATCACCCCCCGGGACACCGCCGAGACGCCGGCGCACATCCTCCCCACGGCGGGTGTCAGGATCGCCCTACCCGGGCACCATCCCCTGATCCACCCCTGAGGATTGCCCCATTCCGCGCCCAGAACCGGGCGTTTCGGGGAGCATGGGAACCGTCCCACCTCCCCGACACCGACGGACGGAGCCCGCGATGGCCGGATTGCCCGACGACTTCACCGGACACGACCCCGCGCTGCCAGGGCCGGGGACAGGTGGTGGCGCCCGGGCGATCCGCTGCCCCGCCTGCCGCCGCGAGCACCTCTACGAGCCGCCGTCGCTGCCGTGCCCGTGCGGCGCCTCGCTGAAGGTGCCGCTGCTGCGTGGCGGGGTGCCGGTGCAGGTGCGGTTCCGCTCCTGGGAGGACTCCTGGCTGAGCATGCGCTGTCCGCACTGCGGCCGCTCCGACCAGTGGCCGCAGCCCGAGTTCACCTGCAACTGCGGCGCCACCGTCCGGCTCCCGGTGGACCGCGCCACCCGGCTGGGCAGCGGCACGGCCGGCCCGCTGGCCGCTCCCGGTGCGCCGACCACCCGCCCGCACCCGGCGCACCCGATGAGCGCCCCGGTGCCGACCCCGCCCGCGCCGCCCGGCGGGTCCGCCGGACGCCCCCGACCGTTCCGCCACCGCGCGCCGTTCCGCCCCCACCCGGTGCGGACCTCGCAGGACGCGGTGTTCACCGCCGCCCGCTACCTGGAGTGGCTGGGCTTCGACGACCTGGAGCTGACGGAGGCCCAGGAACGCGACGGGGTCACCCTGCTGGGCAGCCGGATGGTCGCCCAGGTCGACACCTGGACGGAGCCGGCCGATGTGAAGTCCGTCGAGTGCCTGTGGCTGCAGACCCTGCACGCCGAGGAGATGGCCGCCGCCATGTTCACCCTGGCGGGTTACTCGCACCAGGCCACCGTGCGCGGGGAACAGCTGCTGGTCGCCCTGTTCAGCCTCGACCTGGCCGGCGTCCCGCAGCCCGCCAACGGCGCCGCGGAGGCCCTGATGGAGACCGGCTGGACCTCCTGACCCGCCCGCGGGATCGCCTCCCGACCCGCCTGCGGGCCCGCCTCCGGGCCCGTCCCGTGGCCCGCCCCCGCCCCGTGGAACGCCCCTGCCTCCTGACGCCCCGGCCGCCTCGGCGTCCGTCCGCGGGCCGCATGGCGGGCGGCTCCGGGAACGGCTGCGGGCGGCCCGCGGACCGCCCGGGGGTGCCGAGCCGTTCCACTAGATCATTTCCCCGGGAAAAGCAACAACCTCCGCTCGTGATCTGGTGCACAAGCTCACCCCCGTGTTGAATTGCCGCCACAGCGCGGGCCGTCCGCCCTGCCGTCACCATGCGAACGACCGTGGCGGCGGGGCCCCACGGCCGGCCCGCGCCCATGCCGGATGGCGCACACAAGGAGGTGGCGTTGTCGGAGCACGGATGGGGCCCGGGCGATCCGGACGGGCGGGGGCGGGCGGCGACAGGGGAACCGGGCGACACCGTGTGGCGGTTACGCTCCCGGGGCTGCTGGCAGGAGGCCGCCGAACTGCTGCGCCCGAGCGCCGAACACGACCCCGCGGCCGCCCTCGCGCGGGCCGAACTCCTCATCGAGCAGTGCCTGTTCACCGCCGCCCACTGGACCCAGGCGGAGCAGGCGCTACGACTGGCCGAGGCGCTCGCCCAGGGCACCGAGCAACGGGCGGCCGCGGCCTGCGCCCGCGGCTTCCTGGCGTACCTGGCCAGCGTGCTCGGCCTCCGCGACCGGCTGGACGAGGCGCAGGCCGCGCTCGGCCGCACCTCGGCGCTGCTGCCGCCGGACGCGCCGGGCCGCCCGCTGCTGGACTTCCGGCGCGGACTCATCGCCGAGAACCTGCTGCGCGACCGCGGCGCCGCCTGGATCGCCTACCGCCGGGCGCACGAGGGTGCGGGGGAGCGCGGGGACGAACTGCTGCGCTCCTACACCTGGCGGCACCTGGCGGCGCTGGCGCTCTCGCGCGGGGAGCGCGGGAACGCCAGGGAGGGGTTCGACGCCTCCCTGCGGCTGCGCGAGCAACTCGGCTTCACGGTGGGGGTGGCGCCGGCGCTCGCGGCGCTCGCCGAGGTGTCCGAGCCTGCCGAGGCCGCCCGGCTGCGGGCCGAGGCCGCCCGACTGGTCCACGCCCTGGGCGGGGTGCCGGTCTGGCTCGCGCGCCAACTGGGCACCACCCAGGGCGCCGTTCCGACGCCGGCGCCTCCCCCGACCGGACGCATCGCCGACGAGACCTGGGGCGCCATCAGCTAAGGTGAGGCTAACCTGTCCGGAGTGAGCAGTGCCCCGGACAGGTCGCCTTGCCGTTCCCCGGGCACCGCCCTGCCCCGGTCCGGCCGGGCCCGGCCGCCGTACGCCGCCGGGCCCGCCGGTGCACCGCCCGGCGGGCCCGGTCGACCCGATGGGGGCCGCCCATGACCGCGAGCAGCACCCGGCCCGGCCCCGCGCCGTACGCCCCCCGCACCGCCGGGGCGCGCGCCCACGCCCCCGCACCGGACTCCCCCACTCCCTGCGCGCCCTCGTACCACCGGCTGGCCGTGCTCGACCCGGTCGTACGGGTGCGCTGCGCACCGCCCCGGCCGGGCGACGGCCGACCGGACTCCGCCGGCCCCGCGGCCGCCCGCCTGATCCCCGCCGGGCCGATCTGCGCCGGCCCGACCGCCCCCGACCGGACCGGCACCGGCCCGGTCGCCGCAGGCCTGGCCTCCGCCGGCCTGGCCACGGCCGGCCTGACCATCGCCGACCTGGCCGCGGAGCCCGCGGCGGTGCGCGCCTGGATCGCCCACGACGCCCGGGAGGGCCTCGCCCGCTACGGGCGGCCGCTGCGCCCGGACGTGGCCGCCGGCTTCGGGCTGCACCGCTTCGTCTGGCCGGTCTCGCTGCTGTTCACCGTGCCGTGGTTCCTGGAGCGGCGCGTCCCGCTGCTCGGCCCGGGAGACGTCTCGGTGCGCCGGGCAGCGGTCTGGGACTCGGGCGCGGACTCGGGCTCTGATTCAGGAGCGGACTCGGGAGCGGGCTCGAGTCCGGGCCCGGTCGAGCTGACCGTCCGGCCGGAGGCCTTCGTCTGCCTGCCGGACGACCCCGCGGCCGCGTCGCCGCAGGCCCGCACCGCGCCGGACGAGGAGGCGCTGGCCGCCGAACTGCGCCGCACGCTGGGAGAGTTCCTCGAACCGGTCCTGGCCGCCTTCGCTCCGGCGGTGCGGCGCGGCCCGCGCGTGTTGTGGGCGATGGCCACCGACGCGGTGGTCGAGGGACTCGGGTACGCGGGCGGGCTGCTCGGGGAGCGGGAGCGGGCGCGCGCCGAGCTGACCGCGCTGCTGGCGCCCGGGGAGCCCGCCGCGTGCGCGCCCGGCGCGGGGCGGTGCCCCGCTCCCGCCCCCGCACCCTTCACCCCGGGCGCGGGGTTCACGGAGCCGGCGCCCGCACCAACGGCCGCCCCAGACGGAGCGGGCAGCGCGGTGAGCCGCCCGGCGGACACCGCGGACGGTCCGGCGGAGGGCGCGGACGGTGCTTCGGACACCGACCGAGCCCGGGCCAGTTGCTGCCTCGTGTACACCGTCGAGCCCGCCGACATGTGCGGCGGCTGCCCCCGGATCCGGCGGCGCTGAGCGGCACCGCCTCCGGGTCACGCGAGGTTGACGAAAATACGTCCGACAACGAATCGGGAAAGCCCGGGATTTCGGGAGAAATCCGGTTCGGATTCATATGACGATCCGATTGACGCCGGGCCGAAGGTCCCTCTCTCCAGCGCATTGACGACGAATCAGCCGTTCCCCCGCCACGCATCCGCCATGATGGTCCCCGCCATCACGGCGCAGGAACGCGACGCAGGAAAGCGAGGCTGGTTCCGGCGATGAAATTGTCCGACATACCGCTCGGCTGGGCCGTCACCGGGGTTGCGGGGCTGCTGGTCAGCGCGCTCCTGGTGGCCCTGGCCCGGAGCCGGGGATCCGCTTCCGCCGCCGGCGCGGATTCCTGGGAGCGTTCCGAGGAACGGCGCCGCCACAAGGAATCCCTGTACGGCGCGGCCTCGTACACGCTGCTGTTCTGCTGCGCCGGGGTCGCGGCCGCACTGTCCTTCCACGGGCTGGTCGGCTTCGGCGTGCAGAACCTCGGTCTCTCCGGCGGCTGGGAGTACCTCGTCCCGTTCGGCCTCGACGGCGCCGCGATGTTCTGCTCGGTGCTCGCCGTCCGGGAGGCCAGCCACGGTGACGCCGCGCTCGGCTCCCGGCTGCTGGTCTGGCTGTTCGCCGGTGCCTCCGCCTGGTTCAACTGGGTGCACGCCCCGCGCGGCTTCGGCCACGCCGGCGCCCCCCAGTTCTTCTCCGGCATGTCGCTGTCCGCGGCGATCCTCTTCGACCGGGCGCTCAAGCAGACCCGCCGGGCCGCGCTGCGCGAACAGGGCCTGGTGCCCCGCCCGTTGCCGCAGATCCGCATCGTCCGCTGGCTGCGCGCCCCGCGCGAGACCTACGCGGCCTGGTCGCTGATGCTGCTGGAGGGGGTGCGCAGCCTGGACGAGGCGGTGGACGAGGTCCGCGAGGACAAGCGGGAGCGGGCCCTGGAGAAGGAGCGCCGCAGGCTCGCGGGCCGCCGTGAGCGGGCCGAGATCCGGGCGCTCAACCGGGGCGGCCACTGGCGCGGACGCGGCGGCGGTGCACGGCAGTTGGAGTCCGGCTCGGAGCCCGCCATAGCCGGCGGGTCCGGCTCGGAGCGGCCCGAGGTGACGGCCGCCGCTCCCCGCGAGGGCGGCCCGCGCGAGGTCGGCGCGGCCGAGGGCACCGTCGTCCAGCCGGGCCTGCCGGCCCGCCCGGAGCGGCGCACCATCGACCTCACCGTGGACGAGGACACCGTCACGCTCCCCCGGCTGGACTCGCTGGAGCGCAAACTCAAGGACCTGGAGCAGCAGTTCGGCTAGTCCCTGGGGGGCGGCCCCGCGGAATCGTCCCCGGCCGCCCCGGGTCGGTTCGGTTCCGGAGGCCGGGCGTGAGGACCACCTCGGCGTGGCGGCCTTCCCCCTGTTCGACACGTTCGCTCCCCGGCCGACGCACAGGAAGTCGGCCCGGCCGACTTCCCCTCCCACCACTCACCCCGGCACCGAGGAGCCGGTCCGCGCTCGGCGAGCGCCCGGGCAGCTGGAGTTCCAGCCACGGCAACGGCAGCGTCGGTGGCATCGCGGACATCGCCGACACCGACGGCTCCGGACGCCGACCGCCGCGGCGGCGCCTCCGCTCAGGCGGCGCTCGCCCCGCTGAGTTCGAACCACATCCGCTTGCCGGAGCCGCGCGGCTCCACGCCCCAGGCGTCCGCCAGTGCCTCGACCAGCATCAGTCCGCGCCCGGAGGAGGCCTGCTCGCCCGGCGTGCGGCGGGTCGGCCACAGGTCGGACTCGTCCTCGACCTCGACCCGCAGCCGGGCCCGGCCGCCGTCCGACTCCGGCTCCCGGTAGAGCCGGGCGGTGAACATGGCGTCCCGGTCGGTGTGCCGGATGGCGTTGGTGACCAGCTCGGAGGAGAGCAGTTCGGCGGTGTCGATGAACTCGGCGACGCCCCAGCGGCGCAGCGCGTCGCGCAGTTCGGCGCGGACCTCGGCGACCCGCGCGAGGTCGGCCTGGCCGATCCGGCGGCGCAGCTGCTGGGTGGTGAGCCCACCCGCCGGGCCGTCCCAGCGCAGGAGCAGCAGCGCTATGTCGTCCTCGCGCTCGCTGGAGTCGGCGGCCTGGGAGGCGATCCGGTCGGCCAGGTCCTCGAGCGGGTCGCGGGCGGCCTCCTCGGCGGCCGGCAGCGGGCGGGCGAGGGCGCGGGTGAGCCGGCCGATGCCCTCGTCCAGGTCCATGCCGCGGGCCTCGACCAGGCCGTCGGTGCACAGCAGCACCGTCTCGCCCGGGTCCAGGCTGAACCGGGTGACCCGGTACTCCTGGTCCGGGTCGATGCCCAGCGGCAGTCCGCCGGCCACCGGCACCACGGCGGCGGTGCCGTCGGCGCGGCGCACCACCGGGTCGAGGTGGCCGGCCCGCACCGCGTAGACCACGCCGTAGTCCACGTTGACCTCCGCGTAGGTGCAGGTGGCGAAGTGGTCGGTGTCCAGGTCGGCGAGGAAGCGGGAGGCCCGGGCCATCACCGCGGCGGGCGGGTGGCCCTCCGCCGCGTAGGCGCGCAGCGCGATCCGCAGCTGGCCCATGATCCCGGCGGCGTGCACGTCATGGCCCTGGACGTCGCCGATCACCAGGCCGACGTGCCCGCCGGGCAGCGGCACCACGTCGTACCAGTCGCCGCCGATCTGCAGGCCGGAGCCGGCCGCGAGGTAGCGCACGGCGGTGGTCACCCCGGGCACGGAGGGGACGGTGCGCGGCAGCATCACCCGCTGCAGGCCGGCCGCCAGCTCGTGCTCGGCGTCGTGCAGCCGGGCCCGGGCCAGCGACTGGGCGACCAGCCCGCCGAGGGTGGTCAGCAGGGTGCGCTCGTCGGCGTCCAGTTCCCGCTCGTCGTCGAAGCTGACCACGCAGACGCCGATCGGCCGGCCGCTGGCCACCAGCGGCAGGTAGGCCCAGGAGCCGCGGCCGGTGCGGTTGGTCTGCTCCCAGACGTCGGCGTAGCGGTCGCGGAACTCCTCGCGGTTGGAGACGAACACCGGCGTGCGGTGCTTGAGCGCCTCGGCGGCCGGGTGGCCGGGCGGCAGCACGGCGCGGTCCCAGACGGCGAGCGACTCCGAGCGGTAGCCGGAGGCGCCCAGGATCTGCGCCCGGCCGGCCTCGAAGGAGGCGAGCACGAGGCCGTCCGGCGGCAGACCGGGCAGCGGCAGTTCGGTGAAGACCCGGGCCACGTCCCGGACGGTGACGGCCTCGGAGAGGGCGCGGGCGGCCTCCTTGATGAACCGGGAGCGCTCCTCGCGCAGCAGGGCGAGCCGGTCGGCGCGGTCGCGCTTGTGCAGTTCGACGGTGGCGTCCCAGACGAAGCCCACCATCCGGGAGGCGCGGCCGAAGGCGTCCGCGAGGACCCGGCCGCGGAAGCGCACCGCCCGCATCGTGCCGTTCGGGCCGACGGTGCGGTAGTAGGCGCCGCACTGGCCCAGTTCGGCCACCGCCCGCTCCACCCGGCGGCGCACCACGGGCGCGTCCTCGGGGTGCAGCAGGGACATGAAGGAGGCGGCGGTGCGGTCGAAGCGGCTGCGTTCGACGTCGTCCAGGCCGATGATCGCGCAGGCGCGCTGGTCGCCCTCCAGGACGTCGCGGCGGATGTCCCAGTCGAAGGAGCCGATGCCGTTGGCGGCCATCGCGGGCTCCAGCCAGTCCGGCATGGAGTCGGTGGAGGAGGGCGGCAGGCCGCCGGACAGCACGGGTGCCAGTCGTCCGGAGGCGAGCACGGGGGGCGTGCGCAGCTGGCTCCGGCGGGAGGCCTGCGCGGGCGGGCGGGCGGCTCGCGGCGGCTCCACGGCGGGCGCGCCGGGAGGAAGGGCCGGCCCCGGCGACTCGGGCTCAGTGGGCATGCTGCTCCTGCCGCTGCCGTGGCGGACCGCGCCGACCGTCCGGACGGGCCGCGTGGCGGTGTGATGGGTCGTGCTGGATCGGACGGTGCCGACGGACGGTGGTCAGTCGAGGTTCGGGTCTCCCCGCTGCTTCCCGCACGTGGACACACATTCCCACCATCCTGGCCAATGTTCGGCCCAGCGGCAATGGCAACGGGCGGGAAATCTTGGGCTCTGCCTTGTGGTCAGGGTGTGCTTCGGGGACGGATCGATCGACGGCGAACGGTGCGGTGGGGAGAGGGGTACGGGCCGTGACGGAAGGCGACGGCTCGGGGCGGGCACCGTTCGGGGCGGGCGCCCCTCGGGGCGGGGGCGGCGCTCAGGACGGGGCGCCGCTCGGGACGGGGGCGCGACTCGGGGCGTGGACGCCGTTCAGGGCGTGGACGCCGCTCAGGGCAGGCGAGCTCAGGGCAGGGCGAGCTCGAACCAGGTGATCTTGCCGTCGCCCTTCAGCTGCACGCCCCAGGAATCCGCGAGCGCCTCCACCAGCAGCAGGCCGCGCCCGGAGGTCGCGTACTCGGGCTCCGGGTCGCGGCGGCGCCCCGGCAGCCGGCTCGCGCCGTCCTGCACCTCGATCCGCAGCCGACTGTCCGTGCCGAGGACGGCGTCGAAGACGGCGCCCTTGCCGGTGTGCAGCAGCGCGTTGGTGACCAGCTCGGAGGAGAGCAGTTCGGCGGTGTCGGAAAGCTCCGGCACTCCCCAGTGGCTCAGGGCCGTGCGCAGCCGGTGGCGGACCGCGCCGACCGCGACCAGGTCCGCCGGGTCGATCGTCAGGTGGAGCCGGCGGTGCACCGCGCAGCCGGGCGCCGACGCGCCGGACACGGTCGTCCCGGTGCCGGCGGCAGGGCCCTGGGCCGTCCCGGCCCGGTAGGCGTCGCCCGAACTCGTCCGCTGTCGCGGGAATCGCGACTGACCGTCCATCAACACATGCCCCCGCCCTCGAATCCGGGCCCCCGCCTCCGGATCCCCCGCCGGCCGGGTCGCCCCCTCGTTCTGACCACCCATCCTCATGCCCAGTTGACGACGTTTGCAACAGTGTGCGTCCGATCACGTGGGGTGAAAGGGGCACGGGGAGGTTCACGTGATCCAACTGCCCGCGCCGGACAGGTTTGCGAAGCGCAGTGGCGGTTTTCGAAGCCGTCCCCGTCCGATCCCGCGCACACCCGGCGCCCGGACGGACCGTGCGCCCGGCCGCGCGCCCCGGCTCGGCGGGGGCCACGCGGGGCGCGCGGACGCCGCCCTCACCCCCACCGCCCGCCCGACGGGCCGGACCGGGTCGGAGCCGCAAGGCTGGTCCCGGAAGGCTGGTCCCGGAAGGTGGACGGGGAGGCTGGACACGGCGCCCCGGTCCGGGTTCAATGACCCCCAGATGTTTGAACGACGTTCTAAACGATGGTGCGAACATCACCCCGGAAGCCCCCGGCCCCGGCCACCCCCTCCCCGGCCGACGAGCGAGCGAGGAACCGTGCGACTGACCCCCACCGAGCGGGACCGGCTGCTGATCTTCACAGCAGCCGAGCTGGCCCGCGCCCGCCGCGCCCGGGGCGTGCGCCTCAACATTCCCGAGGCCACCGCCCTGATCGCGGACACCGTCTGCGAGGCCGCCCGCGACGGCCTGCGCCTGGCCGAGGCCATCGAGGCCGGCCGCTCCGTCCTGACCGCCGACGACGTGCTGCCCGGCGTGCCGGACGTGGTCACCGTCGTCCAGGTCGAGGCGGTCTTCGAGGACGGGACCCGCCTCGCCGTCGTCAACGACCCGTTCAAGGGCGCCGGCTCGCTCGGCGACGACGCCCCCGGCACCGCCCTGGCCGGCGACGGCGACGGCTACGACCCGGTCGAGGAGACGCTGCTGATCCCCGTCCACAACACCTCCGAGGTGCCGATCTCGGTCACCTCGCACTTCCACTTCTTCGAGGCCAACCCGCGCCTGGCCTTCGACCGCGCCGCCGCCTACGGCACCCACCTCGCCGTCCCGGCCGGCTCCTCGGTCCGCTTCGACCCGGGCGCCACCGTCGAGGTCGGCCTGGTGCCGATCGGCGGCCGACGGGTCGCGATCGGGTTCGCGGGGCTCGTGGACGGCCCCCTGGACGCGCCCGGCGCGAAGGAGGCCGCCCTCGAGAAGGCCCGCGCGACCGGCTACCTGACCAGCTTCGACGACGCGGAGGTGCCGTCATGACGTCGATCACTCCCCACGACTACATCTCCGTGCACGGCCCCCGCGCCGGGGACCGGATCCGGCTCGGCGACAGCGGCCTGATCGTCCGGGTCGAGTCCGACTCCCAGGCGCCCGGCGACGAGTTCCTGGCCGGCTTCGGCAAGACCGCCCGCGACGGCCTGCACCTCAAGCCCGCCGCCGTGCGCGACACCTGCGACGTGGTGATCAGCAACGTGCTGGTCATCGACGCGATCCAGGGCATCCGCAAGACCTCCATCGGTCTGATCGGCGGCCGGATCGCCTCGATCGGCCGGGCCGGCAACCCGGACACCCTGGACGGCGTGGACGTGGTCGTCGGCACCGGCACCACGATCGTCTCCGGCGAGGGCATGATCGCCACCGCCGGCGCCATCGACACCCATGTCCACCTGCTCTCGCCGCGGATCATGGAGGCCTCGCTCGCCTCCGGGGTCACCACCATCATCGGCCAGGAGTTCGGCCCGGTCTGGGGCGTCGGCGTCAACTCCCCGTGGGCGCTGCGCCACGCCTTCAACGCCTTCGACGCCTGGCCCGTCAACATCGGCTTCCTGGGCCGCGGCTCGTCCTCCGACGAGGCCCCGCTGATCGAGGCCCTGGCCGAGGGCGGCGCCTCCGGCTTCAAGGTGCACGAGGACATGGGCGCCCACACCCGCGCCCTGGACACCGCGCTGCGGGTCGCCGAGGAGTACGACGTCCAGGTCGCCCTGCACACCGACGGCCTGAACGAGTGCCTCTCCGTCGAGGACACCCTGAAGGTGCTGGAGGGCCGCACCATCCACGCCTTCCACATCGAGGGCTGCGGCGGCGGGCACGTCCCCAACGTGCTGAAGATGGCGGGCGTGCCGAACGTCATCGGCTCCTCGACCAACCCCACCCTGCCCTTCGGCCGGGACGCGCTCGGCGAGCACTTCGGCATGATCGTCTCCGCCCACGACCTCAAGGTCGACCTGCCCGGCGACGCCGCCATGGCCCGCGACCGCATCCGGGCCGGCACCATGGGCGCCGAGGACGTGCTGCACGACCTCGGGGTCATCGGCATCACCTCCTCCGACGCCCAGGGCATGGGCCGGGCCGGCGAGACCGTGCGCCGCACCTTCGCCATGGCCGGCAAGATGAAGGCCGAACTCGGCCCCATGGACGGCACCGGCTCCTACGGGACGACCGCGGGCGGCGACGACAACGAGCGCGTGCTGCGCTACATCGCCAAGCTCACGATCAACCCGGCCATCGCCCACGGCCTCGCGCACGAGGTCGGCTCGATCGAGGTCGGCAAGCTCGCCGACATCGTGCTGTGGCGCCCGGACCACTTCGGGGCCAAGCCGCAGCTCGTCCTCAAGGCCGGCTTCCCCGCCTACGGCGTGGTCGGCGACCCCAACGCCTCCACCGACCGCTGCGAACCGCTCGTCCTCGGCCCGCAGTTCGGCGCCCACGGCGCCACCGCCGCCGACATCTCGGTGGCCTTCGTCGCCCAGGCCGCCGCCGACGGCGCCTACCTCGACCGCCCCGCCGACGGACTGCCCACCCGCCGCCGCCGCGTCGGCGTCCGGGGCACCCGCGGCATCGGGCCGCGCGACATGGTCCGCAACGCCCGGATCGGCCAAGTCGAGGTCACCGAGACCGGACTGGTCTCGCTGGACGGCTCGCCGCTGCGCTCCGATCCCGCCGACAGCGTGTCCCTCAGCCGCCTCTACTTCCTCTGACTCCGCTGATCCCCTCCCCCTCCGATCCTCCCCTCAAGGACTCGACGATGACCACCCCCACGCCCGCCTCGCTCGGCTACCGGATGCCCGCCGAATGGCACCCCCACGACCGCACCTGGATGGCCTTCCCGACCACCAACCCCACCTTCGACGGGCCCGAAGCGCTGGACGCGGCACGCCGGGCCTGGGCGGCCGTGGCCGACACCATCGTCAGGTACGAGCCGGTGACCCTGATCGTCAACACCGGTGAGACCGAGGCCGCCCGCCGCTACGTCTCCGAGCAGGTCGAGATCGTCGAGCGTCCGCTTAACGACGCCTGGATGCGCGACATCGGCCCGTCCTTCCTGATCGACGGCAAGGGCTCGGTGGCCGCCGCCGACTGGATCTTCAACGGCTGGGGCGCGCAGTCCTGGGCCCGCTGGGACAAGGACCAGCACATCGCCGAGCACATCGGCGAACTCACCGGCGTCCAGCGCTTCGCCTCCCGGCTGATCAACGAGGGCGGCGGCATCCACGTCGACGGCGAGGGCACGGTGCTGGTCACCGAGACCGTCCAGCTCGGCGAGGGCCGCAACGCCGAGTGGACCAAGGAGGAGGTCGAGGCCGAGCTGCACGCCTTCCTCGGCACCACCAAGGCGATCTGGCTGCCGCGCGGACTCACCCGCGACTACGACGAGTTCGGCACCCGCGGCCACATCGACATCGTCGCCTCCTTCGTGCGCCCCGGCGTCGTCGTCGCCCACGTCCAGCCGGACCCGGCCCACCCTGACCACGAGGTCTGCAAGGAGCTGGTCGCCATCCTGCGCGCCTCCACCGACGCCCAGGGCCGCCCGCTGGAGGTCATCGAACTGCCCGCCCCCACCGTCCTGCTGGACGAGGACGGCGAGCCGGTCGACTACTCCTACATCAACCACTACGTGGCCAACGGCGCGGTCATCCTGTGCGCCTTCGCCGACCCGCGCGACCAGGAGGCCGCCGACATCCTCGCCAAGGCCTACCCCGGCCGCACCGTCGAACTCGTCGACGCCCGCGAGATCTTCGCCAACGGCGGCGGCATCCACTGCATCACCCAGCAGCAGCCGAAGGCCCTCTGATCCCCTGAGCCGCCCTTCCCGGGTGGGAGCCGTGCGCTCCCACCCGGACGAGCCTTCCGAGCCCCGCACCACCGAGGGAGAGCACAGCACATGGCGGACGCCCGCCCGCGCCGCCCGGCGCGCCCCCGCGAGGAGGTCTTCGCCACCGCCCGGGCCGCGATCGCCGAACACGGGCTCGCCAAGCTCACCATGGCCGGGCTCGGCAAGCAGCTCCAGATGAGCGCCGGACACCTCCTCTACTACTTCGGCAGCAAGGACCAGCTGCTGCTGGAGACCCTCCGCTGGAGCGAGGACCAACTCGGCGCCCGCCGCCACGAGGCCCTCACCGACCACACCGCCGACCCCTGGCAACGGCTGGACGCCTACCTGCGGCTCTACCTGCCCGAGGGACCGGGCGACCCGCGCTGGATCCTCTGGGTCGAGGTCTGGGGCCGCTCCCCCGCGAGCGCCGAGATCCGCCAGGGCCAGCAGGAGATCGAGGCCCCCTGGCAGGCCGACCTGGTCGCCCTCCTCGAAGAGGGCGCCACCACCGGCCACTTCACCCCCGGTCCGGCCGCCGACCGCGCCACCCAACTGCGCGCCCTCCTGGACGGCCTCGCCGTCCCCATCGCCATCGGCCTCCCCGGCGCCCACCGCCCCGCTGCCCTCACCCAGGCCACAGCGGTCGCCCGGATCCTGCTGCGCACCTGAGCCAGCGGAGGGCGCGGACTGGTGCGCGGGAAGTCGGCCGGGCCG
>NZ_JBEPAK010000154.1:0-16885 GCF_040298565.1 Kitasatospora sp. NPDC001539
CGGGCAAGGTCTCGGGCACCAGCAGCGGCGCCGAGGCCAGCTCGCCGACCGGCACCTGGGCGCGTCGGACGGCCGGGACGGCCAGCGCGTCCTTGCCGGTCCGCTGCTGGATCGCAGCCGCCGGCCGTCAGCCAGCGGGTCGACAGGCCGACGGGTCGACGAGCCGGCGAGCCGTCCAGGACCCGGAATTCCCGGCGCGCCGGCCGAAGCTGCTGCTAGACAGGCCCGCATGACCGACAGGATCGTGCTCCGCACCGCCACCGCCGACGACGTTCCCGCCCTGCTCGCCCTCTGGGCCCGCGCGGCCAAGGGCGCCAGCATCACCGATGACGAGGCAGGGGTGGCGGCGCTGCTCGCCCGGGACCCGGACTGCCTGATCGTCGCAACCACCGCCGACGACCCGGCCACCCCGGTCGGAACCGTGATCGCCGGCTGGGACGGCTGGCGCTGCCACCTGTACCGCCTCGCCGTTGCCCCCGACCACCGCCGCCGGGGCATCGGCGCCGCGCTGCTGGCGGCCGCCGAGGAGCGCTTCACCGCGCTCGGCGGCCGCCGGGCCGACGCCATGGTGCTGGACGACAACGCCCTCGGCCACCGCACCTGGCAGGCGGCCGGCTACCGGCCCGAACCGCAGTGGAGCCGCTGGGTCAAGCCGCTGCCGGCCTGATCCCGGGGGCGCCGCGCCGGGGTCCGTCCGCCCCCGTCAGCCGCGCAGCCGGGCCAGCCAGGCCTCGACCTCGTCGGAGCGGCGGGGCAGGGCCGCGGAGAGGTTCTCGTGGCCGTCCTCGGTGACCAGGATGTCGTCCTCGATCCGCACCCCGATGCCCCGGTACTCCTCCGGCACCGTCAGGTCGTTGGGCTGGAAGTAGAGCCCCGGCTCGACGGTGAGCACCATGCCCGGCAGCAGCTTCCCGTCGACGTGCTCCTCGGTGCGGGAGTGGGCGCAGTCGTGGACGTCGATGCCGAGCATGTGGCCGGTGCCCGCCAGGGTGAAGCGGCGGTGCAGGCCCAGCTCGTACACCTTGTCGGCGGTCAGGTCGCCGAACAGGCCCCAGGCGGTGAGGTGTTCGGCGAGCTCGCGCTGCGCGGCACGGTGGAAGTCGCGGAAGTCGGCGCCGGGCCGCACCGCCGCGATGCCCGCCTCCTGGGCCGCGTACACCGCGTCGTAGACCTTGCGCTGCAGGTCGGTGAAGCGGCCGGAGACCGGCAGGGTGCGGGTCACGTCCGCGGTGTACAGCTCCCTGGTCTCCACGCCCGCGTCGAGCAGCAGCAGGTCGCCCGGCTCGGCCCGGCCGTCGTTGCGCACCCAGTGCAGGGTGGTGGCGTGCGGACCGGCCGCGGCGATGGTGCCGTAGCCGACGTCGTTGCCCTCCAGCCGGGCCCGGACGAAGAAGGTGCCCTCGATCAGCCGCTCCGGCGTCGCGGCGTCCGAGCCGAGGACGCGCACCACGTCCTCGAAGCCGCGCGCCGTCGCGTCGCAGGCGAAGCGCAGCTCGGCGATCTCGAACTCGTCCTTCACCAGCCGCATTCCGGACAGGAAGACCTGGAAGTCCGCGTCCCTCCCGGCATCCGCCCGGCCCTCGAGGGCCGCCTCCACCCCGGCGTCGTGCCCCCGCAGCACCCGCACCGGGCCGGCGGCCGCCGCCAGGTCGGCGCGCACCGTGCGCACGTCCCGGCAGGGCAGGCCGAGCAGCCGCTCGCTCTCGGTGAGGCTGTTGCGGCGGCCGTCCCACAGCTCGCCGTGGGTGTCCAGCCAGAACTCGCCGTTGTCCGTCCGCGAGCGGTCCCGCAGGTACACCACGGCGCGGTGGCCGCTCTCCCCGGTCGGCTCCAACACCAGGACGCCGTCCTGGGACTGGTCGCCGGTCAGGTAGACGTAGTCGGAGGACGGGCGGAACGGGTAGTCGGTGTCGTTGGCCCGCACCTTGGGGTTGCCGGACGGCACCACCAGCAGCTCGCCGGGGAAGGCGGCGGACAGCGCGGCGCGGCGGCGCGCGGTGTGCGCGGCCTGCCGTATCGGCTGCAGGTCGAGGCGCTCGGTGTCGGCCCAGCCCTGCTTCATGCTCTCGGCCAGTTCCTCGGTGACCCCGCGGGTCAGGCCGTTCTTGCGGTACTTGATGGGCTCGTTGGGCTCGGACATGGCCGTCTCTCCTGGTGGCTGGTGGAAGCGTGGCTGGTGAAGGCGACGAGCTTCGCTACGCTGACGCGCCGGGTGCGTAACAAGCGTTTTGCACCGTATACCGAACGGTGTCGGGAGAGAAGGGGTCGAGCGTGAACGACTCCGGGGATCCGCTCGGGGCGTCCCCGCCGCCGATCCGCTGCGGGCGCCGCGGCGGCGGTCGCGGCCGGGGAGGGCGTACGGCGCCGGGCTGGTCCCGCGGCGGTCCGCCGCAGGCGCCGCGCTTCCGGGCCGCCGGATTCCTGGTCGGGGATCGTGCTCCGGCCCCCACTCCCCTCGTGGTGGGGGCCGGAGCGAGTCTCCGCCGTGCCGGCCAGAGAGAGCATGCCAAGCGCCGCGGCGGGGCGGCCATGCATTAGCCTCAGGGCCTAATAGTCAAGAACGTGCCAGGTCAAGGCGGTTGTGGGGATAGGGAGGAAGACTTGTGATCGCGCTGAGGTTCGGGGTCGCGGATCTTGCGAACACCCGCTTCGTGATCTCGCCGCTCGACCACCTGCTGGCCGGCTCGGCCCGGTCGGGGGTGCACCAGGGCAACGGGTCGCGCAGCGAGCGCTGGTGGCGGGACGTCCGCCGCCACGTGCCCGACCGGGCCCGACGCTTCCTCGACGTGGTCAACGCGAGCCCGATCGGAGTCCCGGACTTCATGGTGGCGGACCTCGACTCCGTCCGCCGGCAGCTGAACGACGAGCTCGACGCGCTCCTCTCCGTCTCGCAGCAGGCCGTCGAGGAGAACGTCGCGATGTTCGGCAGCGGGAACGAACTCCCCACCGCGCTGGCCCGGTTGCGCGATGACGGCGCCCGGGGCCTGCGCGAGGTCAGCGACGGCGCCTGGGCCCTGTTCCGGTCCTGCCTCGCCTCGGACTGGCCCGACATCCGGCGCGCCCTGGAGGCCGACATCGCCGTCCGCGCCCGCACCGCCGCCCGCTCGGGGATCGGCGCGATGCTCAACACGCTCCACCCGAAGGCGGTCTGGCGGGACGAGGGAGTCCTGGAGTGCACCCTCGGCGAACTGGAGGGCTCCTTCGACCTGGGCGGCCGGGGCCTGGAGCTGCGGCCCAACTACTTCGTCCAGCGGAGCATCAGCCTGCTGGCCGAACCGGGCCGCCAGAGCCTCCTGCTGCACCCCCTCGGCGCCCCGACCGCCGAGCCCCCGAGCCGGGCCCCGATCGCCGACGGCCTCGCCGCCGCCCTCGGCCCCGCCCGGGCCCGGGTCCTGCGCACCATCGCGGGCAGCTCCTGCTCCACCACCGAACTCGCCCAGCGGCTCGGCATCACCCCGCCGTCCGCCTCCGCGCACGCCGCCGCCCTGCGCGCCGCCGGGCTGATCACCACCCGGCGCCAGGGCAAGCAGGTGCGGCACGCCCTCAGCGAGGTCGGGCACGACCTGCTGCTCGACAACCCGGTCGCCGCGCGGGCCGGGTAGCGCCCGCGTCGTCCGGGCGGCGCGCGCCGCGGCGCCGGGCGCCGGCGTGCCGCGGGCCGGCACCCGGCCGGCGCCGCGGGGTGCGGAGCGCGGGCGTGTCACCGGTGTGCGGCAGGATGACGACCATGACGGAGAACCTGAGCTGGCTCGCCGAGCCGCAGTCGATCGCCTTCGGCGGGTACAGCGTGACCATGGCCCGGGGCCTGGAGCCGGAGGAGCTCGTGGCCCGGATCGCCGAGAACACCTCTTCGCAGTGCACCGCGCGGCCGTTGGGGCCGTGCACGGGCGAGGACCTGATCGAGGAGCACGGGCTCGGCTTCCCGGGTGACTTCGACGACCTGGCGCTGCGCCACGGCCGGGCCGGCGACCTCGTCTTCGCCGTCGCGTACGGCTACTGGCAGGACGGGCTGAGCCTCTCGCCGTCCGTCTCGCGCGGCGGCGCGGAGGTCTTCCACGTCGAGTTCGAGGAGGAGAACGGCAAGCCGGTGCCGCCGTTCTTCGCCGCCTGGCGGGACGGCCGGCCGCTGTGCTCCTTCAACCTCCATCTGGAACCGAGTTGGGGCTTCGCCGGGGTGGAGGGCGACCGGGAGACCGCTGCCGCCGTGACGGCCGATCTGGCCGCCGCCGGTCTGCCCGACCCGGAGCGGGGGCACCGCGACGTCCACCGGACCTGCCTGGAGGTGCTCGGCCGCCGCTTCGGGCTCGCCCTGCCGCGCAGCGCGGTGCTGGACGGCGAACTGCCCGCCGGCTGCTGGAACTGGGCTGAGCCGGGCAGGCGCCGGCGCGGGCGTCCCGCCTCAGTTGTCGTTGAGGGCGTAGCTGCGGAAGGTGGCCAGCAGGGGGAGGACCTCGGTCTTGCTGGGGTCCTCGGTGACGGCGCGCATGGCGTCGATCACGGTGTGGGCGATGACCTTGGTGACCCTGAGGTCGTCCGGGGCGGCGACCGTGCCCCAGGCCTTGAGGGTCTGGGTGAGCAGGGCGCTCATCCGGGCGCCGATGTTGGCGCTGACGGCGTCCGACAGTTCGGCGATCTCCTCGTCGCTCATGCTGGACCGCAGGCCGAAGGCCAGGGCCATCAGCGTGTCCATCGCGTGCTCGCCGTACGCGGCGACCAGCTCCGGCAGCGCTCGCTCACGGGCCGTGCCCGCCGCAAGGGCGGACAGCGCCTCGTCGTCGTCCTTCCACGCCGCCTCCAGGGCGGCCAGGGCCCGCAGGGCCTCGTCCACGGTCAGCCCGTCTGTCATGCAGGCAACGGTATTGAGCCGGTGGCCGCGCCGTGCGCCGTTCCGGCCCGGGCTTCACACCATCGAGCGAAGCCGGGGCGGATCCGGCCGGTGGACGTGTGCGAAGTGCTCCGCGTCCCAGCTGCCGCCGAGCTCGGGGGCGAGCGAGGCGGCCGCGAGGGCGGCGAAGTCCTCGGCGGCGCCCGCGCGTTCGGGCAGGGCGCCGAGCAGCGGGGCGCCGGCCGAGCGCGGCAGGTCGGCGAGGTTGCAGCGTTCGGCGAGGCCGGGGGCGGCGGGCCAGGAGCCGATGACCACGCCGGCGAGGGGGAGTTCGCGGGCGGCGAGGGCCTCGGCGGTGAGCGCGACGATGTTGAGGGTGCCGAGTCCGGCGGACGCGATGAGCAGCACCTCGGCGGGCAGTCCGGCGTCGAGTACGGCCCGGGCCTGGTCGGCGAGGGTGCGGCCCTCGTCGTCGTAGCGGACCAGCAGGCCGCCCGCCCCCTCGACCAGGACCAGATCGTGGGTGGCGGCGAGCCCGGCGACCTCGGCCACCACCTCGGCCGGGGACAGGTACGGCATCGCGGCCCGCCGGGCGGCCGTGTCGGGGGCCAGCGGCTCCGGGTAGCGGACCAGCTCGCGGACCGTCAGCTCCCCTGCCAGACGCCGCACTTCGGCGGCGTCGCCGGGCTCGCCCGGCGCCACGCCGGTCTGCCCGGGCTTGAGGACGGCGACCTTCAGGCCGGCCCGCAGGGCCGCCGAGGCGAGCGCCGCGGTCGCGACGGTCTTGCCGACGTCGGTGTTGGTGCCGGTCACGAACAGGATGCGCGCGCTCATCCGGCCACCGCCGCGGCGGTCACTGCGGCAGCGATCCGTGCCACGTCCTCGTCCTCCGTCACATAGGGGGGCATCGTGTAGAGCAGGTCCCGGAAGGGCCGCAGCCAGACGCCTTCGCGCGCCGCCGCCTCGGTGGCGGCCGCGACGTCCACCGGGTGGTCCAACTGCACCACGCCGATGGCCCCCTGGACGCGGACGTCCAGGACGCCCGGCACCTCGGCGGCTGCCGCCAGGCCCTCCCGCAGGCCCGCCTCGACCCGCTTGACCCGGACCTCCCAGTCGTGCCCGAGCAGCAGGTCCAGCGAGGCGTTGGCGACCGCGCAGGCCAGCGGGTTGCCCATGAACGTGGGCCCGTGGGCGAGGACGGGCATCTCGCCGCGGCTGATGCCGTCGGCGACCTCGGCGGTGCACAGGGTGGCGGCGAGGGTGAGGTAGCCGCCGGTGAGGGCCTTGCCCAGGCACATCACGTCCGGGGAGACGCCGGCGTGGTCGGCGGCGAACAGGGCTCCGCTGCGGCCGAAGCCGGTGGCGATCTCGTCGAAGACCAGCAGCACGCCGTGGCGGTCGCAGAGTTCGCGCAGCATGCGCAGGTACGCGGGGGAGTGGAACCGCATCCCGCCGGCGCCCTGGACCACCGGCTCGACGATGACGGCCGCCAGCTCGTCGGCGTGGCGGGCCATCAGCTCCTCGAACCGCGCGGCGTACCCGGGGTCGAGCGGGGCGTCGAAGCCGGCCGGCGGCTGCGGTGCGAAGAGCTGCCCGGGCAGCACTCCGCCCCACAGGTGGTGCATCCCGCCGTCCGGGTCGCAGACCGACATCGGGTGGAAGGTGTCGCCGTGGTAGCCGCCGCGCCAGGTGAGCAGGCGGCGCTTGGCCGGGCGGCCGGTCGACTGCCAGTACTGCAGGCACATCTTGATCGCGACCTCGACGGAGACCGAGCCCGAGTCGGCGAGGAAGACGTGCCGCAGCGGCTCCGGGGTGATCTCGACCAGTTTGGCCGCCAGCCGGACGGCGGGCTCGTGGGTGAGCCCGCCGAACATCACGTGGCTCATCCGTCCCAGCTGCTCGCGCACCGCCTCGTCCAGGACCGGGTGCCGGTAGCCGTGGATCGCCGCCCACCAGGACGACATCCCGTCGACCAGCTCGCGCCGGCCGCCAGCGACCGGCTCGGCCAGGCGCAGCCGGACGCCGGAGGCGGACTCGACCACGTACGGGGTGGCGGTGCCGGGCATCGGCCCGTACGGGTGCCAGACGTGGGCCCGGTCCAGGGCGAGCAGCGTGTCCGTGGACAGCTGGGACATGGTGGGATCTCTCCGGGTCAGGCGTTGGGGGCGAGTTCGGTGCCGGCGCCGCGGCGGCGGACCTTGACCAGGTCGCTGCGCAGCTCGTCGGCCGCGCCTTCGGCGGTGGGGGCCTGCGCGGCGGGTGCCGCCTCGGCCTCCGGGGTGTGGGCGTGCCCGCCGCACGGTCCGCAGCCGCCGCCGCCGCAGGCCGAGGCCGCAGTGCCGCAGGAGCCGGCGGCGGCCGCCGCGACGTCGGCGCGGTGGCGGGGCAGGGTGGCCTCGCCGGCGCCCTCGACCTCGAAGCCGGCGTCCTTGATCATGTCGAGGTCGGCCTGTCCGGCCTGGCCCTCGCTGGTCAGGTAGTCGCCCAGGAAGATGGAGTTGGCGATGTGCAGGCCGAGCGGCTGCATCGAGCGCAGGTGGACCTCGCGCCCGCCGGCGATCCGCACCTCGGTGTCCGGGTTGACGAAGCGGACCATCGCCAGGATGCGCAGGCAGCGCTGCGGGGTGAGGTTCCACTCCTTGGCCAGCGGGGTGCCCTCGAAGGGGATGAGGAAGTTGACGGGGACGGAGTCCGAGCCCAGCTCGCGCAGCGCGAAGACGACGTCGACCAGGTCCTCGTCGCTCTCGCCCATGCCGGCGATCAGGCCGGAGCAGGCGGACAGCCCGGCGCCGTGGGCCTTCTGCACGGTGTCCACCCGGTCCGCGTAGGTGTGGGTGGTGGTGATGTCGCCGTAGGTGCCCTCGGAGGTGTTGAGGTTGTGGTTGTAGGCGTCGGCGCCGGCCGCCTTGAGCCGCTCGGCCTGGTTGTCGGAGAGCAGGCCGAGGCAGACGCAGATCTCGACCTGGGGGTCGGCCTCCTTGATGGCGGCCATGGTGTCGGTGACCCGGTCGATGTCACGGTCCGTCGGCCCGCGCCCGCTGGCGACCAGGCAGACCCGCTTGGCGCCGCCGGCCACCCCGGCGCGGGCGGCGTCCGCGGCCTGGTCGGGCTTGAGCCAGGTGTACTTGAGGATCTCGGCCTTGGACCCCAGCCGCTGGGAGCAGTAGGAGCAGTCCTCCGGACAGAGGCCGCTCTTGAGGTTCACCAGGTAGTTGAGCTTGACCCGGCGGCCGAACCAGCGGCGGCGCACCTTGCCGGCCGCGGCGACCACGTCGAGCAGCTCGTCGTCGCTGGTGGCGAGGACGGCCAGTGCCTCCTCGCGGGTCGGGATTTCGCCGCGCAGGCCCTTGGCGGTGAGGGTATCGAGCAGATCCATGGGCCGATCCTGCCTGCTGCCGCTCGAATGGCGCCAGAGCAAACCCACCAGAAGATCCCCGGAAGGATGTGCCGATTGCCACAGTGTCGTAGCTCACGGCGTCGAGGCTGGTCACGAGCTTGACGGCGGCCGGAGGCTGAGGTTACCGCAGAGTAGGGAAGGCGGCGGCGAGCCCCGGCCCGAAGGAAGATCGACAACCGCGGACCCCGTGATCCGGGCCACCGGCCGGGTGCTTAGAATCTGCGCCATGACCACGCAGGGGGAGCGCACCCCGACTCCGGGAGAGGGCCAGGACGGCCGGGCAGGACAGCGGACCGGCGTGGGCGCCGGTCCGGCGGGGGCGACTGCGGCCGCGGTGGCGGAGCGCAGGCGCGGCCGGCGGCTGACCGGCCGTCGCGCGGTCGGCTGGGTCGTCATGGTCGGCGTGGTCGCGGCCGGCGGATGGATCATCACCCGCCCGATGCCCGGCGACTACATACCCGGCCTCGGCCCGTCCAGCAAGGACGCGGCCAGGACGCCCCCGGTGGTGGGCCCGCCGCCGCCGTCCACCGACCCCGAGGGCCTCAACGCCGACAACCTCTTCCCCGCCCAGCGGCCGCTGGAGGCCGCCGGGTACAAGGCCCGGCGCAACGGCATCCGGCAGGGCGAGAACTGCGCCGAGGTCCTCCAGGACCGCACTCAGGAACTGTTCCGGGAGAGCGGCTGCCAGGCCTACCTGACCGTCAGCTTCACCGGTGTCGACCGCCCGGTGCTCAGCAGCGTCACCCTGCTGCGCTTCGCCGACCAGGCCTCCGCCGCCAAGGCCGCCGACGCCCTGCGCGCCAAGCCCGGTGCCGTCGCCTTCATCCTCGCCGACGCCTCCGCCGCGCCCGCGCCGTCCGCCTCCGCCAAGGCCCCCGGCGAGGCGCGGGTCGAGGCGGTCGGCCACTACGTGACCGTCACCAGCTCGCGGGCCGCCGACGGCCGCCCGGGCTCCGCCGGCACGGGCGCCGCGACCGCCCCCGTCCCCGCGCCGACCGCGTCGGGGGCCGGCGGGGAGCAGAACCTGGACGAGGTCACCCGCGCCCTCTCCAACGCGGTCGGCCAGCCCTTCATGTGGATGTGACCGGCGGCCGCCGGGCGGGCCCGGCGGACGGACGGGGGGCCCGGCAACCGCCGGGCCCGCTCCCGCCCCTGACGGGCGGTCAGCCGCCGAGCCGGTCCACCGCCGTGACCCGCAGGACCGCCCGGCCCTCCTCGTCCGAGCCGTACAGGTCGACCTCCGCGCTGATGCCCCAGTCGTGGTCGCCCTCCGGGTCGTCGAAGATCTGCCGGACCTTCCAGGCGGAGTCCTCCTCCTCGATGATCAGCATCTTGGGGCCGCGCGCGTCCGGGCCGGTGCCGAGGTCGTCGTACTCCTCCCAGTACCCGTCCATGGCGTCCGCCCAGCGGTCCGCGTCCCAGCCGTACTCGCCGTCCAGCTCGCCGAGTTCCTCGTAGTGCTCCAGCGCGCACAGCTCGACCCGGCGGAACATCTCGTTGCGCACCAGCACCCGGAAGGCGCGGGCGTTCGCCGTGACCGGCGCCGGCTTGTCGTCCAGCGTGACCTCGGGCGCGGCCGGGCCGGTCGGGTTGGCCAGCTGCTCCCACTCGTCCAGCAGGCTGGAGTCGACCTGGCGGACCAGCTCGCCGAGCCAGGCGATGACGTCCTTGAGGTCGTCCGTCTTCACGTCCTCGGGGACGGTCTGCTCCAGCGCCTTGTACGCGCCGGCCAGGTAGCGCAGCACGATGCCCTCGGTGCGCGCCAGCTCGTAGAAGCCGACGTAGTCCGAGAAGGTCATCGCCCGCTCGTACAGGTCGCGGACCACCGACTTCGGCTGGAGCTGGTGGTCGCCGATCCACGGGTGCGCCCGGCGGTACACGTCGTAGGCGTGGGTGAGCAGTTCCTCCAGCGGCTTCGGGTAGGTGATCTCCTGGAGCCGCTCCATCCGCTCCTCGTACTCGACGCCGTCCCGCTTCATCTCGCCGACGGCCTCGCCGCGCGCCTTGTTCTGCTGCGCGGCGAGGATCTGGCGCGGGTCGTCGAGGGTCGCCTCGACCACCGAGATGACGTCCAGCGCGAAGGACGGCGAGGTCGGGTCGAGCAGGTCGAAGGCGGCCAGCGCGAAGGTGGACAGCGGCTGGTTGAGCGCGAAGTTCTCCTGGAGGTCCAGGGTGAGCCGGACGATCCGGCCCTCGGAGTCCGGCTCCGGCAGGCGCTCCACCACGCCGCCCTCCAGCAGCGACCGGTAGATGGCGATCGCGGTGCGGATGTGGCGGCGCTGTGCGGCCCGGTCCTCGTGGTTGTCGGTGAGCAGCTTGCGCATCGCCTCGAAGGCGTTCCCCGGGCGGCCGATCACCGACAGCAGCATCGCGTGGCTCACCTTGAACCGGGAGACCAGCGGCTCCGGATCGGCGGCGATCAGCTTCTCGAAGGTCTCCTCGGTCCAGCCGACGAAGCCCTCCGGCGCCTTCTTCCGGACGACCTTGCGCTTCTTCTTCGGGTCGTCCCCGGCCTTGGCGATCGCCCTGTCGTTCTCGATCACGTGCTCCGGCGCCTGCGCCACCACCTGGCCGACGGTGTCGAAGCCGGCCCGGCCGGCCCGCCCGGCGATCTGGTGGAACTCGCGGGCACGCAGGATGCGCACGCGCTGCCCGTCGTACTTCGACAGCGCGGTGAACAGCACCGTGCGGATCGGCACGTTGACGCCGACGCCGAGCGTGTCGGTACCGCAGATGACCTTCAACAGGCCCGCCTGGGCGAGGCGTTCGACCAGCCGGCGGTACTTCGGCAGCATCCCCGCGTGGTGCACGCCGATGCCGTGGCGCACGTAGCGGGACAGGTTGCGGCCGAACTTGGTGGTGAAGCGGAAGTTGCCGATCAGCTCGGCGATGGCGTCCTTCTCCGCCTTCGAGCACATGTTGATGCTCATCAGCGACTGCGCCCGCTCCACCGCCTCCTTCTGGGTGAAGTGCACCACGTAGACCGGCGCCTGGCCGGTCTGCAGCAGCTCCTCCAGGGTGTCGTGCATGGTGGTGCGGCGGTACTCGTAGAACAGCGGCACCGGCCGGGTCGCGTTGCGCACCACGGTGGTCGGGCGCCCGGTGCGGCGGGTCAGGTCCTCCTCGAAGCGGCGGACGTCGCCGAGGGTCGCCGACATCAGCAGGAACTGCGCCTGCGGCAGCTCCAGCAGCGGGATCTGCCAGGCCCAGCCGCGGTCCGGCTCCGCGTAGAAGTGGAACTCGTCCATGACCACCTGGCCGATGTCCGCCCGCGCGCCGTCCCGCAGCGCGATCTGGGCCAGCACCTCGGCCGTGCAGCAGATGATCGGCGCGGTCGGGTTGACGCTGGCGTCGCCGGTCATCATGCCGACCTGCTCGGTGCCGAACATCTTCACCAGGTCGAAGAACTTCTCCGAGACCAGCGCCTTGATCGGGGCGGTGTAGAAGGTCCGCTGCCCCTCGGCCAGCGCCGCGAAGTGCGCGCCCGCCGCCACCAGGCTCTTGCCCGAGCCGGTCGGCGTCGCCAGGATCACGTTGTTCCCGGACACCAGCTCGATCAGCGCCTCCTCCTGAGCCGGGTACAGCGTGATCCCACGCTCCTCCGCCCAGGCTGCGAACGTCTCGTACAGCGCGTCGGGCGTGGCGGGCTTCGGCATCAGCTCAAGGAGGGTCACCCGGCTATCTTGCCTGCTCGCCGCACCCCCGGGCAAAGCCTCGGACCGGCCGCGGGCAGCGTCGGCGTTGTCACGACCGGCCAGCCGACCGCGCCGATCATGTGCCGAGTGGCACATTGCCCGCCGTTCCCGGGGCGTGCCAGAGTGCCGGGCATGACCCTCCCCCTCATGCCCGAACCGCCCGCCGCCGACCTCGCCCCGGCACAGGTCTTCGACTGGCTGGACGAGGCCGCCGCGCTGCGCGCCGACGCCGGGCTGACCCGCACCCTGCGCAGCAGGGCGGCCGAGGACGGGGTGCTGGACCTCGCCGGGAACGACTACCTGGGGCTCACCCGGCACCCGGTCGTGACCCGGGCGGCGGCGGAGGCCGCCCTGCGGTGGGGCGGGGGATCGACGGGCTCGCGGCTGGTGACGGGGACGACCGCGCTGCACACCGAACTCGAGGAGGAGCTCGCCGAGTTCTGCGGAGTCGAGGCGGCGCTGGTGTTCTCCTCCGGCTACACCGCCAACCTGGCCGCGCTCACCGCGCTCACCGACCCGGACACGCTCATCGTGTCGGACGCCTACAACCACGCCTCGCTGATCGACGGCTGCCGCCTCTCCCGGTCCGACGTCCACCGGGCCCCGCACAGCGATCCGGCGGCCGTCGCCGAGGTGCTGGCCGCACGGACGCAGCGGCGGGCGCTCACCGTCACGGACTCGGTGTTCTCGGTGGACGGCGACGCCGCGCCGCTGCCCGAGCTGTCCCGGGCCGTCCGCGCCCACGGCGCCGCACTGCTGGTCGACGACGCGCACGGGCTGGGCGTCCTCGGCCCCGGCGGCCGGGGCGCGCTGGCCGCCGCCGGGCTCGCCGGCGCACCCGACACCGTCGCCACCGTCACCCTCTCCAAGTCGCTCGGCGCCCAGGGCGGCGCCGTCCTCGGCCCGCGCCGGGTGATCCGGCACCTCACCGAGACCGCCCGGACCTTCATCTTCGACACCGGCCTCGCCCCCGCCGCCGCCGGCGCCGCCCTCGCCGCCCTGCGCCTGCTGCGCGCCGAGCCGCAGCGCGCCGACCGCACCCGCGAGGTCGCCCTCACCCTCGCCGCCCGGCTCACCGCACTCGGGCTCCGCGCCTCCGAGCCGGACGCCGCCGTGGTCTCCGTCCGCGCTCCGGGCCCGGACTCCGCCGTCGCCTGGGCCGCCGACTGCCGCCGCGCCGGCCTCGCCGTCGGCTGCTTCCGCCCCCCGTCCGTCCCGGACGGCATCAGCAGGCTCCGCCTGACGGCCCGCGGCGACCTGACGGACAGCCAGATCGCGGACGCCGCCCGGACCATCGCGGACCTCGCCCCGCCGGGCGCGCGCGGCGAATGACCTCTCGGCGACAGGTGGCCTGCCAGGGCACGATGACCGCATGGCTGATCTGCTCCGGGACGACCACGTCGCGTGGCTCCTCGATCCGTCCGACGGGGCATACCTGCCCGATGTCCACATCGAGGGCACGACGACGGCGGACCGGCAGTCCGTGCTCGACCTGGTCGTGGAGCGGGGCTGGGCGTTCGAGTACACCACGGACTGCTGCGTGGAACCGCTGCCCCGGGCCGAGGCCGTACTGTCGCGGCCGCCCGGCGCCTCGTCCCCGAACCTGAGGGTGCGGCCGGAGCCGGAGATCTGCGCCGTCGTCCGGTTCCTCGCCGAGGAGCAGATCGACTCCGACCTCGACCTCCGGGAGCTCCGGGGTCAGGAGCGTCTCGACGTTCTCTGCGCATTCCTGACCGAGATCGGGCAGCGGCTCGGCACGTCCGTGCCGGTGTACTTCGAGGGCGACACGCGGTCGCCGTTCCTCGAGTACGACCACGAGGTCGGCCGGGTCCGCGTGCTGGGGAGCCCGCCGGCCGGATGACCCCCTCGGCCCCTACGGCTGCCCCGGTACCAGCAGGGCCTCCGCGCCGACCGGGCGGTAGCCGGCGGCCTGGAAGGCGCGGACGCTGGGGGCGTTGCCGGGGGCCTGCTGGGCCCAGAGGGCGCTGCCCTCGGGGAGGAGGTGGCGGGCCGCGGTGGCGAGGGCGCGGCCGAGGCCGCGGGTCCGGGCGTCGGGGTCGACCTCGACGGCGCACTCCCAGCGGCCGGCCACGCCGCGGCCGAGGATCAGCACGCCGCCGTCGGTGGTGAAGACCCGGACGTCCTCGCGGTAGCGCAGCGCCCGGGCCACCCGGGGGTGCGAGCGGTCCCGGACCTCGGCCAGCGGCAGGGGCGGCTCGCCCGGGAGGCGGGCGGCGACCGTCAGCAGGTCGATGTTGTTGACGGTGCGGCCGGTGAGTGCGGCGAAGGCGGTGAGGAAGTGCGGGCAGAGCGGCGCGGACAGCGGGTCGCCGGGCACGGCGGCGAGCGTCTCGTGCACCCAGGCCGGGTCCTCGTCGGTGAAGACCACGGCGTGGGCGGCGAAGGACACCACCCCGGCCTCGCGCGGCGACGGCTGCGGCACCACCGTCACCGAGCCGTCCGCCGGCGGGAACAACCCGCCCGCCGCGTCCGTCAGGATCTCCGCCAGCCCCCGCACGCCCATCCGCGCCTCCGTCCGCGCCCGTCCATCGGGGCGCCAGCCTACGTCGCCCGGTGGAGGGGCAGGTACGCGCGGTGGGACGGGCAGGTACGCGCGGTGGGACGGGCAGGAACGCGCGGTGGACGAGCGAGTGGCGCCGGAACGGCGGCCGCCGGAGGCGTGGGCCCGGGCAGCGCCGGCACCGGGTACGCCCCGCCGGGCGTCACTTCCTGCGGGCCCGGCTGGGCTGGACGCGGGTGGGCTCGCCCTCGGCCTTGGGGTGGTCGGGCGGGTAGGGGAGTTCGCCGAGGCCCTCGTCGCGCAGCTGCTTGGCGTAGAGCTCCAGCACCGCGTCCAGCCGGAACGCGTGCTGCTCCATCTCCGCGTTGAGGTCCCCGAGTTCGGCGAAGCGGGCGGGGACGGTGCGCAGGTCGAAGTCCTCGGGGGAGGCGTCGTCCAGTTCCTCCCAGCGCAGCGGGGTGGAGGCGGTGGCGCGCGGGCGGGCGCGCAGGGAGTAGGCGGAGGCGATGGTGCGGTCGCGGGCCATCTGGTTGTAGTCGACGAAGATCCGCTCGCCGCGTTCCTCCTTCCACCAGGCCGTGGTGACCGCCCCGGGCATCCGCTGTTCCAGCACCCGGCCGAGGGCGATCACCGCGTGCCGTCCGTCGGTGAAGGTCCACTCGGGTACCAGCGGGACGTAGACGTGCAGGCCGCGCCCGCCGGAGGACTTGGGCCAGCCGCGCAGCCCGTACTCCTCCAGCAGTCCGCGCAGTTCGTGGGCGGCGCGGACGGCGTCGCGGAAGTCGGTGCCCGGCTGCGGGTCGAGGTCGATCCGCAGTTCGTCCACGTGGTCGGTGTCGGTGCGCCGCACCGGCCACGGGTGGAAGGTGAGGCAGCCCAGGTTGGCCGCCCACAGCACGGCGGCCGGTTCGGTGGGGCAGATCTCGTCGGCGGAGCGGCCGCTGGGGAAGTTGATCCGGGCGGTGGGCAGCCACTCCGGCAGGCCCTTGGGCGCGCGTTTCTGGTAGAAGAACTCGCCGTCGACGCCCTCGGGGAAGCGCTGGAGCGTGGTCGGCCGGTCCCGCAGGCCGCGCAGCACCCCGTCGGCGACGGCCAGGTAGTACTGGGCGACATCGAGCTTGGTGAAGCCGCGCTCGGGGTAGTACACCTTGTCCGGGTTCGACAGCCGGACGGTCCGCCCGGCGACTTCCAGTTCCACGGCTGAGCCCATGTGTCACACGCTAAGCGCGCCGCGCCCGGCGCGCGCCCCGGGGCGAACCGGGCGAGGATCGGACGCATGGACCTGCCCGTGATGCCGCCGGTGGCGCCGATGCTCGCCAAGTCGGTGGCCGAGATCCCGTCGGGGATGCAGTACGAGGCCAAGTGGGACGGCTTTCGCACCATCGTGTTCCGCGACGGTGCCGAGGTCGAGCTCGGCAGTCGTACCGGCAAGCCGCTGACCAGGTACTTCCCCGAGCTGGTCGAGGCGTTCCGGCGGGAGCTGCCGCCCCGCTGCGTGCTGGACGGCGAGGTGGTGATCGCCCGGGACGGGCGGCTGCGCTTCGAGGAGCTGTTGGAGCGGATCCACCCGGCGGCGAGCCGGGTGAAGCTGCTCGCCGAGCAGACCCCGGCCTCCTTCGTGGCCTTCGACCTGCTCGCCCTGGGTGACGACTCCCTGGTGGACGAGCCCCTGTCGGTGCGCCGTCCGGCCCTGGAGGCGGCGCTCGCCGGCGCGGGCGACCCGGTGTTCACCGCGCCCGCCTCCACCGACCGCGAGGTCGCCCGGTCCTGGTTCGCCGAGTACGAGGGCGCCGGGCTGGACGGGGTGGTGGCCAAGCCGCTGGACCAGCCGTACCGGCCGGGGGAGCGGACGATGTTCAAGGTCAAGCACGAGCGCACCGCCGACTGCGTGGTGGCCGGCTACCGCGAGCACAAGAGCGGCCCGGTGGTCGGCTCGCTGCTGCTCGGCATCTTCGACGACGGCGGGAGGCTCCAGCACGTCGGCGTCTGCGCGGCCTTCTCGATGGCCCGCCGCCGCGAACTGGCGGAGGAACTCGCCCCGCTGCGCATGGACGACCTGTCCGCCCACCCCTGGGCGGCCTGGGCGGAGGAGGCCGCGCACGCCGAGGGCCGGCTGCCGGGCGCGGTCAGCCGCTGGACCGGCGGGAAGGACCTGTCCTGGATCGCGCTGCGCCCCGAGCGGGTGGTCGAGGTCGCGTACGACCACATGGAGGGCACCCGCTTCCGGCACACCGCGCAGTTCCGCCGCTGGCGGCCGGACCGCACGCCGGAGAGCTGCACCTACGCGCAGCTGGAGGAGCCGGTCTCGTACGACCTCCGCGAGGTGCTCGGCAGCTGATCCGCGCGCCTCGGCCGCCGTGCGCCAGGCCGAGCGGGCGTACAGGGTGCCGCCGATCTCCACGGACTCGTCCTCGGCGCTGTAGTCGTGGTACCCGGTCATGCCGACG
>NZ_JBEPAK010000155.1:0-16857 GCF_040298565.1 Kitasatospora sp. NPDC001539
GGGGAGCCCGGCCTCTCGCCGTAGGGGCCGCCGGTCAGGCGTCGACCAGCTGCTCGCTGGGCAGCTCCACGTGGGCGCCCAGGTCGCGCAGCTTCTCCATGAAGTTCTCGTAGCCGCGGTTGATCAGGTCGATGCCGTGCACGGTCGAGGTGCCCTCGGCCGCCAGCGCCGCGATCAGGTACGAGAAGCCGCCGCGCAGGTCCGGGATGACCAGCTCGGCGCCGATCAGCTTGGACGGGCCGGAGACGACCGCGGAGTGCAGGAAGTTGCGCGCGCCGAAGCGGCACGGGGTGCCGCCCAGGCACTCGCGGTACAGCTGGATGTGCGCACCCATCTGGTTGAGCGCGCCGGTGAAGCCCAGGCGCGACTCGTACACCGTCTCGTGCACGATGGACAGCCCGGTGGCCTGGGTCAGCGCCACCACCAGCGGCTGCTGCCAGTCGGTCTGGAAGCCCGGGTGCACGTCGGTCTCCAGGGCGATCGCCTTGAGCTCGCCGCCCGGGTGCCAGAAGCGGATGCCCTCGTCGTCCACCTCGAAGGCGCCGCCGACCTTCCGGAAGGTGTTCAGGAAGGTCATCATCTCCAGCTGGCGGGCGCCGCGGACGTAGATGTCGCCCTTGGTGGCGAGCGCCGCGCAGGCCCAGGAGGCGGCCTCCAGGCGGTCCGGCAGGGCGCGGTGGGTGTAGCCGCCCAGCTCGTCCACACCGGTGATCAGGATGGTGCGGTCGGTGCCCAGCGTGATGATCGCGCCCATCTTCTGCAGCACGCAGATCAGGTCGACGATCTCCGGCTCGATGGCCGCGTTGCGCAGCTCGGTGACGCCCTCCGCGAGGACGGCGGTGAGCAGCACCTGCTCGGTCGCGCCGACGGACGGGTAGGGCAGCTCGATCTTGGTGCCGCGCAGCCGCTGCGGGGCGACCAGGTAGGTGCCCTGGGGGTGCTTCTCGATGGTGGCGCCGAACTGGCGCAGCACCTCGAAGTGGAAGTCGACCGGACGGCCGCCGATGTCGCAGCCGCCGAGGCCGGGGATGAAGGCGTGGCCGAGGCGGTGCAGCAGCGGGCCGCAGAACAGGATCGGGATCCGCGAGGAGCCGGCGTGCGCGTCGATGTCGGCGACATTGGCGCTCTCGACGTGCGACGGGTCGAGGATCAGCTCGCCGTCCTCGTCGCCGGTGCGCACGGTCACGCCGTGCAGCTGCAGCAGGCCGCGGACCACCTTGACGTCGCGGATGTCCGGGACGTTGCGCAGTCTGCTGGGGCCCTGGCCGAGGAGGGCGGCAACCATGGCCTTGGGGACCAGGTTCTTCGCACCGCGGACGCGGATCTCGCCTTCGAGCGGGTTTCCGCCGTGGACCAGCAGGACGTCGTCGGTCATCGTTCTCGCAATCCGGGGTGCCAGAGGAGTGGGACGGGCTCCGGTCGGGAGCCGCTGGTGGACCGGTGGTACGGGCGTACGGGCGCGTTCGGGCCCCCGGAGAATCCGAGTCGGCACCGTAGAGGGGCGTCCACCATCCGTAGATGGTAGTGGGCGTGCCGATGGTTCCCGTGAGCCTCTCCCGTGATGGTGCTCTCTCCCGGGCCGCTCCCGCCCGCCGATACGGCCGTACGGGTGCTCGTCCGGCGTGGCGGGGTTTGGAGTGTTGCGGTGTCCGACCGGTGCTGTTCTGCGGGATCATGTGAGGCATGACGGCGGCCCATTCGCACGGAGGCCGGTCGCACACCGGCCGTCTGCTCGTCGCGACGCCCCTGCTCACCGACCCGAACTTCGCCAGAGCGGTGGTGCTCCTCCTCGACCACGACGTCGAGGGGGCGCTCGGCGTGGTCCTCAACCGGCCCACGCCGGTCGAGGTGGGCAGCGTGCTCGACGGCTGGAGCAGACTCGTCGGGCAGCCCGCGGTGGTCTTCCAGGGCGGCCCGGTGGCGCTGGACTCGGCGCTGGGCCTGGCCGTCGCACCGGGGGAGCCGGGCGGCGGGGAGCCGCTGGGCTGGCGGCGGGTGCACGGCGCGATCGGCCTGGTGGACCTGGAGGCGCCGCCCGAGGTGCTGGCCGGTGAACTGGGCAGCCTGCGGATCTTCGCCGGGTACGCCGGCTGGTCCCCGGGCCAGCTGGAGGCCGAGCTGGAGACCGGCGCCTGGTACCTGGTGGACTGCGAGCCGGGCGACGTCTCCAGCCCCGAGCCGGAGCGGCTGTGGCGCTCGGTGCTGCGGCGCCAGCGCGGGCCGCTGGCGCTGCTGGCGACCTACCCGGACGACCCGACGCTGAACTGACGCCCGCCCGGTGCCGCGCCGGTCGGACCGGTCGCCCGCGCGACACTGGCCGGGTTTCCGCGGGCGCCCATAGACTTGTCTCCTATGAGCACTCTTGAGCCCGAGCGCGGCCTCGGCACCGGCACCCTGGTCGAGCCCGTCCCGCAGGTGTCCCACGGGGACGGCGACCACGAGCGCTTCGCGCACTACGTCCAGAAGGACAAGATCATGGAGAGCGCGCTCTCCGGATCCCCGGTGGTCGCGCTCTGCGGCAAGGTGTGGGTGCCCGGGCGCGACCCGAAGAAGTACCCGGTCTGCCCGATGTGCAAGGAGATCTACGACGGCATCGGCAAGCCGCAGGGCGGCGACGGCGACGACAAGTAGTCGTCGGCCGCGGGCGGAACGCCGTTTTCCATAGCGCCGTGTTTCCGCAATGGTCTATGCCAATCGCTGCGCAGATGGGCAGGATGTCGGGATGGACCTCATCCCCGCACCGTCGAGTGCCGCCCGCCGCCCCGGCGAGGACTTCCCGCTGGACGCCGCCACCACGCTGACCGCGCCGCCGGAGCTGGCCGACGCCGAGCGCTGGCTGCGCGGGACGCTCTGCGCCGCCACCGGGCTGCCGCTCGGCCCCGGCCGGCCGGGCACGGGCATCGAGCTGGTCCGGGACGACGCGCTGGCCGCCGAGGCGTACCGGCTCACGGTGCGTCCCGGCCACGTCCTGCTTGCCGCGGGCGGCCCGGCCGGTGCGCTGTGGGGCGGCCAGACCCTGCGGCGGCTGCTGGGGCCGGACGCCCACCGGCGCGCCCCGCTGCGCCGCGAGGGCTGGGTGCTGCCCAGCGTCGACATCGAGGACGCCCCCCGCTTCGGCTGGCGCGGTGTGCTGCTGGACGTCGCCCGGCACTTCCTGCCCAAGGCCGACCTGCTGCGCTTCGTCGACCTGCTGGCCGTGCACAAGCTCAACGTGCTGCACCTGCACCTGACCGACGACCAGGGCTGGCGGGTGGAGATCAAGCGCTACCCGAGGCTGACCGGACGCGGCGCCTGGCGGGAGCGCTCGATGGTCGGCTACCGGACCGGTCAGCGCCGCGACGACCGCCCGCACGGCGGCTACTACACCCAGGACGACCTGCGCGAGATCGTCGCCTACGCGGCCGCGCGCGGGATCACCGTCGTCCCGGAGATCGACCTGCCCGGGCACACCCAGGCCGCCGTCGCGGCCTACCCCGAGCTGGGCAACACCGACGTGGTGGACACCGCCGCGCTCGGGGTGTGGACCGACTGGGGGGTGAGCCACAACGTCCTCAACGCCTCCGAGGAGACCCTGCGCTTCTTCGAGGGCGTGCTGGAGGAGGTCCTGGAAATCTTCCCCTCCGAGTTCGTCCACCTCGGCGGCGACGAGTGCCCCAAGGAGCAGTGGAAGGAGAGCGCCGCCGCGCAGGCCAGGATCCGCGAACTGGGCCTGGCCAACGAGGACGAACTGCAGAGCCACCTGATCCGGCACTTCGACCGCTGGCTGGCCGAGCGCGGCCGCCGGCTGATCGGCTGGGACGAGATCCTGGAGGGCGGACTGGCTCCCCGCGCGGCGGTGTCCTCCTGGCGGGGCTTCGGCGGGGGGATCACCGCCGCGCGGGCCGGCCACGACGTGGTGATGTGCCCGGAGCAGCACGTCTACCTCGACCACCGGCAGGCCGACGGGCCGGACGAGCCGATCCCGGTCGGCTTCGTGCGCACCCTGGAAGACGTCTACCGCTTCGAGCCCGTCCCGCCGCAGCTGGACGAGGCCGCGGCCCGGCACGTCATCGGCACCCAGGCGAACCTGTGGAGCGAGTTCGCGGACAGCGCCCGTGACCTCGACTACCGGGCCTTCCCCCGGCTGGCCGCCTTCGCCGAGGTCGCCTGGTCCGACCTGCCCGCCGAGCCGTCCGAACGGGACTTCGCGGGCTTCGAGCAGCGGTTGGCCGGGCACCTGCGGGTGCTGGACGCGCTCGGCGTCGAGTACCGCCCGGCCGACGGCCCGCTGCCCTGGCAGCGGCGGCCCGGGGTGGCCGGCCGACCGATCGACGGGCCACCGCCGGTGCGCTGACCGGGCCCGCCGCGCCTGTGCCGGCGGCGGTCGGAGCGGGTCGCGGGAACTTCCGGGCGGTCGCCCGACGTCAAGAACAGATGAACATCTGCCCAGGCCCTGCCCGGGCCGTGGCAGATACCGCCCGGTTTCGGTCCCAATCGGGCAGCCCCGTTCACCGGTCCCGGAATGATCATCGAGCATTGTGTGCCAGAGTTGCCCAACCCGGCCCGATCGCCCGTACCCTACGGGCCAGACCGGGCTGCTGACGCGGACAGCATGGCCGCAGCCGCGGGCGGCAGGCGATCGATGAGCAAGTGGAGCACGGTGGGACCCAGGTGAACCGGACGATCATGCTGCCGGCCTCGCTCGACGAGGCCGTCGACGCGCTGGCCGCCGCCCCGGCCGCGGTACCGGTGGCCGGAGCCACCGACCTCATGGAAGCCGTCAACGCCGGCCGGCTGCGCCCCGCCGCCCTGGTCGGCCTCGGCCGGATCACCGAACTGCGCGGCTGGCGCTACGAGGACGGCGGCACCGCCGTCCTCGGCGCCGGACTCACCCACGCCCGGATGGACCGCCCCGACTTCGCCGCGCTCATCCCCGCGCTCGCCGACGCCGCCCGCACCGCCGGCCCCCCGCAGGTCCGCAACGTCGGCACCCTCGGCGGCAACATCGTCACCGCCGCCCCGGCCGGCGACACCCTCCCGGTGCTCGCCGCCCTGGAGGCCGTCGTCACCCTCGCCCGGGCCGGCGGCAGCCGCGAGGTGCCGGTCAGTCACCTGCTCACCGGCCTGGACCCGGTGCGCCCCGGCGAACTGCTCACCTGGGTGCGGGTACCGCTGCTGCACGCGCCGCAGGTCTTCCTCAAGGCCACCGGCCGCAGCGGCCCGGACCGCGCCACCGCCTCCGTCGCCCTCGTCCTCGACCCGGCCCGGCGCGCCGTGCGCTGCGCCGTCGGAGCCGTCGCCCCGGTGCCGCTGCGCCCGCTGGAGGCCGAGGCCTGGGTGGCCGGCTGCATCGACTGGGACGGCAGCCGGGAGATCGACCCGGCCGCCACCGCCGCCTTCGGCGAGTACGTGGCCGCCGCCTGCGTCCCCGACAACTACGGCGCCGAGGGCGCCTGGGAGGCCGTGACCGAGGGGCCGACCGCGGCCGCCGTTCGGCTGCGGCGTACCGTATCGGTGCTGGCCCGACGGGCACTGGGAAGGGCGCTGAAGTGACGACAGACCCCATCGAGACCCTCGACGCCGACCCGCTCGGCCTCGCTCCGCAGGTCACCCGTGAGCTGCGCCCGTGCGCCTCCTACACGCTGCGGGTCAACGGTTTCGAACGGCCCGTCACCGACGCCTGGATCGGCGAGAGCCTGCTCTACGTGCTGCGCGAGCGGCTCGGCCTGGCCGGCGCCAAGGACGGCTGCGAGCAGGGCGAGTGCGGCGCCTGCTCGGTGCAGGTGGACGGCCAGCTGGTGGCCGGCTGCCTGGTGCCCGCCGCGCTGGCCGCGGACAGCGAGATCAACACCGTCGAGGGCCTGTCGGCCGACGGCGGCGCGAGCGACGTCCAGCAGGCCCTGGCCGCCTCCGGGGCCGTCCAGTGCGGCTACTGCACGCCCGGCATGGCGATGGCCGTGCACGACCTGCTCCAGCGCAACCACCGGCCCACCGAGGTCGAGGCCCGGCAGGCGCTGTGCGGCAACCTCTGCCGCTGCACCGGCTACCGGGGCGTCCTGGCCGCCGTCCAGAGCGTCGCCGACGCCCGGGCCCTGGAGGCCGAGGAGGCGGAGGAAGCCGCCGCGGCCGAGCAGTCGGCCGCCGAGGCCCCCGTCGAGGTGCCGGCCGACCGGCCCGCCGCCGCGGAGCCCGAGCCGGCCGCCGAGCCGCCGGTCCACACCGACGCCGACGCCTGGATCGAGCACGTCCCCCAGCCGGCCGCCGAGCCGGCCCCCCCGCCCGCCCCGGCCGACCCCGGGTACACCGACCCCGGGTACACCGACCCCGGATACGCCGACGGCGGCTACGACACCGGCGTGTACGACACCGCCCCGCCGGCCGCGATGCACCCCGGCATCCCCGCCCAGGCCACCGGCGACCAGGTCTACTACCCGCAGGGCTACCCCGAGCAGCCCTACCAGGCCACCCCCGCGCACGGCGGCTACGTGCCGGCCGGCTACCCGGACGGCCACCAGCCGCCGAACGGCTACGACAGCGGCTACGACACCGGCTACGACGCCCCGGTCTACGAGCCCACCCCCGCGCACGGCACTCCGTTGCCTGGTACCGGTTACGACGGAACCCCCGCGCACGGCACCCCGCTGCCCGGTACCGGTTACGAGGGCACGCCCGCGCACGGCACCCCGCTGCCCGGTACCGGCTACGACGGAACCCCCGCGCACGGCACCCCGCTGCCCGGTACCGGCTACGACGGCACGCCCGCGCACGGCACCCCGTACGCCGACCCGCACGGTGCTCCGGCCGAGGGCGGTGCCCCGGCCGGCATCCCGTACACCGCCACCCCCGCCCACGGCACCCGCCTCCCCGAGGACGACCACGCATCATGACGTCGCCTACCGACATCGGCGCAGCACTCCAGCAGGACGGCGGCGAGGGCGGCGCACCGGAGCCCTTCGGCCTGGGCAGCTCACCGCTGCGCACCGACGCGCTGCCCAAGGCGCTCGGCATCTACCCCTACGCCGCCGACCTGTGGGCCGAGGGCCTGCTGTGGGGCGCGGTGCTGCGCTCCCCGCACCCGCACGCCCGGATCCGCGGCATCGACACCTCGGCCGCACTGGCCCTGCCCGGCGTGCACGCGGTGGTCACCGCCGCCGACCTGCCGCCCGGCCCGGACGGCGCCCCGGACGGCGCTCCGGCCGGCCCGATCGTCGCCGACCGGCCGGTGCTGGCCTCCGGCGTGGTGCGCCACCACGGCGAGCCGATCGCCGCGGTGGCCGCCGACCACCCGGACACCGCCCGGCTGGCGGTCGGTCTGATCGCCGTCGACTACGAGCTCCTGGAGGCGGTGACCGACCCCGAGCAGGCCTTCACCGCGCCGCCGCTGCACCCGGACGGCAACCTGTTCCGCCACCTGCCGCTGCGCACCGGGGACCCGGAGGCGGTCGGCGAGATCGTCGTCGAGGGCCTCTACCAGGTCGGCCGGCAGGACCCGGCCCCGCTCGGCGCCGAGGCCGGGCTGGCCGTGCCGCGCCCGGACGGCGGGGTCGAACTGCACCTGTCCTCCACCGACCCGCACGGCGACCGCGACCGCACCGCCGCCTGCCTGGGCCTGGAGCCGGACCGCGTCCGGCTGGTGGTCACCGGCGTGCCCGGCGCCACCACCGACCGCGAGGACCTCTCCTTCCAGGTCACCCTGGCCCTCCTGGCGCTGCGCACCGGCCGCCCGGTGAAGATGACGCTGACCCGCGAGGAGTCCTTCCACACCCACACCTCGCGCCACCCCGCGCTCCTGCGCTACCGCCACCACGCCGACGCCGACGGCACCCTGGTGAAGGTCGAGGCGCAGATCCTGCTGGACGGCGGCGCCTACGCGGACGTCTCCGCCGAGGCGCTGGCCGCCGCGACGGCCTTCTCGGTCGGCCCGTACGTCTGCCCGAACGTGTTCGTGGACGCCTGGGCGGTGCGCACCAACAACCCGCCGGCCGGGCGGATGCGCGGCGAGGGCGCGTTGCAGGCCTGCTTCGCGTACGAGTCGCAGCTGGACCAACTGGCCGCCCGGGTAGGCGTGGACCCGGTGGAGATCCGCCGCCGCAACGCGATGTCCACCGGCGACCCGCTGCCCACCGGACAGGCCGTCACCTGCCCGGCGCCGGTGAAGGCGCTGCTGGACGCGGTGGCGGCCGAGCCGCTGCCGGCCCTGCCGGTGGACGACCCGGACGCCGAGTGGCTGCTGCCCGGCGGGCCCGGCGGCGCCGGGGACCCGTCCGCGGTGCGCCGGGGCATCGGCTACGCCGTCGGCATGGTGCACATGCTGGGCGCCGAGGGCGAGGACGAGGTCTCCACCGCCACCGTGCGGGTCAGCGGCGACCACGCCACGGTGATCTGCGCGGCGGTCGACGCCGGGCAGGGCTTCGCCACGCTGGCCCGGCAGATCGTGCAGACGGTGCTGGGCGTCAGCGAGGTCTACATCGCCCCGGCCGACAGCGACCAGTCGATCGCCGGGCCCTCGGCCCGGGGCCGGCACACCTGGGTCTCCGGCGGCGCGGTCGAGCGGGCCGCCCTGATGGTCCGTCACCAGCTGCTGCAGCCGATCGCGGCCAACTTCGGGATGTCCGCGGAACTGCTGCAGATCGCCGACGGCAAGATCACCTCGTACGACGGGGTGCTCGGCATGCCGGTCGCCGAGGCGCTGGAGGGCAAGGAGCTCTGGGCCACCGCGCAGTGCCGGCCGCACCCGACCGAGCCGCTGGACGAGTCCGGGCAGGGCGACGCCTTCGTCTCCATCTCCTTCTGCGCGATGCGCGCGGTGGTGGACGTGGACATCGAGCTGGGCGCCGTCCGGGTGGTCGAGATGACCGTGGCCCAGGACGTCGGCCGGGCGCTGAACCCCCGCCAGATCGAGGACCGGATCGAGGCCGGCGTGGCCCAGGGCGTGGGCCTGGCGCTGATGGAGGACCTCCGGACCTCCGGCGGCGTGCTGTGCAACCCCTCGCTGACCGGCTACCGGCTGCCGACCTCCCTGGACACCCCGGAGGTGCGGATCGCCGCGCTGCTGGAGGAGCGGGACGTGGTCGCCACCTTCGGCGCCAAGGCGGTCAGCGCGGTGCCCGCGGTGGTCGCCCCGGCGGCGGTGGCCGCCGCCGTCCGGGCCGCCACCGGCCTGCCGGTCGGCCGGCTGCCGATCCGGCCGGAGGACGCGGTCACGGCCTGACCGGAAAGCGGGAAAAGGGAATTGCCGGTCGACTTCCGAGTCGACCGGCAATTCCCTTTTCTTCGAGGCCGTGGCGGGAATCGAACCCGCGTGCACCGCTTTGCAGACGGTCCCCTCAGCCACTCGGGCACACGGCCAGTGAATTCAGGATGGCGCAGTGTCCGAATGGGGTCAATGACGCTTTGTAAATTCTGTATGGCAATGTGTGCTACCGTCGGAAGCGGTGGCTGCTTTTCCCGCCACTCCGGACGAGCGCGTCGTACCCGGTGACGACAAGACGACGCAGTTCAGCGGCAATCCGGCCGCTGTGGACTGCGGAGGTACGGCCGTCATGGCTTGGCTCGTTCTGATCGTCTCGGGTCTCCTGGAGACCGTCTGGGCGGTGGCCCTGGATTCGTCCAAGGGGTTCTCCCGCCCCGTTCCCACCCTGGTGTTCGGCGTCGCCCTGCTGCTCAGCATGGGCGGTCTGGCGTACGCGATGCGCACCATTCCGATCGGCACCGGGTACGCGGTGTGGGTCGGCATCGGTGCGGTCGGCACCGCCCTGTACGGCATGGCCGTCCTCGGGGACGCGGTGACCATGGCCCGGATCGGCTGCCTGGTGCTGATCGTCGCCGGCGTGGTGGGGCTCAAGGTCCTGCACTGAGGCCGCCGCGCGAGGCCGCCCGCCGGTCCTAGGCCCGCGGACGGAGGCGATCACCGACTCCGGTCAGGGGCTATCCGGGCGGACGGCTCTTACGATGTCAGTCATGACCACTGCCTCCTCCACCTCGGTCGACCCCACCTCGATACCCGACGGAACCGACTCCGGTGGCGGGGTCCTCAGCGGCCGCTACCGCGCGCTGACGCTGGGGATCGTCTCGGTGGTCCTGGTGATCGCCTTCGAGGCGACGGCCGTCAACACCGCGATGCCGACCGCGGCCCGCCAGCTGGACGGCCTGGGGCTGTACGCCTTCGCCTTCTCCGGCTACTTCACTACCACGCTGTTCGCGCTGGTCGTCTCCGGGCAGTGGTGCGACCGGCGCGGGCCGATGCGGCCGCTGTTCACCGGCATCGCGGTGTTCGGCGCCGGCCTGGTGGTGGCCGGGACGGCACCCGGCATGTGGGTGTTCGTGGCCGGGCGGGCGATCCAGGGCCTGGGCGGCGGACTGGTGATCGTCGCGCTGTACGTGGTGGTCGGCCGGGCCTACCCGGAGCGGCTGCGGCCGGCGGTGTTCGCCGCGTTCTCCTCCGCCTGGGTGCTGCCCTCGATCATCGGGCCGCTGGTCTCCGGGGCCGTCACCCAGCACCTGGGGTGGCGCTGGGTGTTCCTGGCGGTGCCGGTGCTGCTCCTGCTGCCGCTGGCCGTGATGGGCCCCGCGCTGGCCCGTTCCGAGCGGGAGCACCCGGTGCTCAGGGGAGCGGACTTCGACCGTCGCCGCACCCTGCTGGCCGCGATGGCCGCGGTCGGCGCGGGCCTGCTGCAGTACGCGGGCCAGCGGCGGGACCTGGTCGGGCTGGTCCCCGGGATCGCCGGCGCGGCGCTGCTGGTTCCGGCCGTCCTGGGCCTGCTGCCGCCGCGGACCCTGCGGGCCGGGCGCGGGCTGCCGACGGTCATCCTGCTGCGCGGGCTGGCGGCCGGGGCGTTCCTCGGGGCCGAGGCCTTCGTGCCGCTGATGATGGCCACCCAGCGCGACCTCTCGCCGACGCTGTCCGGGCTGACCCTGACCAGCGGCGGGCTCACCTGGGCGCTGGGCTCCTGGCTGCAGGGGCGGCCGGGGGCCGAGCGCCACCGCGAGGCGATGATCAAGGGCGGCCTGGTGCTGACCGGGGTGGCGATCGCCGGTGCCGCCCTGGTGCTGGTCCCGGCGGTGCCGGCCTGGGTGGCGTCGGTGGCCTGGGCCGTCGGCGGGGTCGGGATGGGCCTGGCGGTCGCGACCATCAGCGTGCTGATGATGAAGCTGTCCGCTCCGCAGGACGCCGGGGCCAACTCGGCGGCCCTGCAGATGAGCGATGCGCTGGGCAACGTGCTGCTGACGGGCCTGGCCGGGGTGCTGTTCGCGGCGCTGGGCGGCGGTTCGCTCGCCGCCGCCCAGGACGGTGCCGACGCTGCCGGCTCGCCCGCCGCCTTCGCGGTGATCCTGCTGGTGATGGCCGGGGTGGCGCTGCTGGGGGCGCTGCTCTCCGGCCGGGTCCGCACCCGGTCCTGACGGTCAGCCGACGGCGGTGGCGGTGGCGGTGGCGGTGGGAGAGGGCGCGGGGGCCGGGGGCGCCGCCGGGGTGCCGAGGAAGTTCTCCCAGCCGCCGGTCGGCGCCTGCCCGGGGGCGAGGCTCTGCAGCTTGCGCAGCACCGCGGGGTCCTGGGCGTCGAGCCAGTCCACCAGCTGGCGGAAGGAGACCAGCCGCACCTCGGGCTTGTCCGCGATGGCCTTGAGCACGTCCTCGACGGCGTTCATGTAGATGCCGCCGTTCCACTCCTCGAAGTGGTTGCCGATGATGTACGGCGCCCGGTTGCTGTGGTAGGTGCGGTCGAAGCCCATCAGGTAGGCGTCCCGGGCCTGGGCCTGGAAGCCGGGGTAGAGCGCCGGGTCGGCCTTGGTGTTGGGGCCGCACTGGTTGAACATGATGTTGTAGTCCATCGACAGCACCTGGAAGGTGTGCCCGGGGAAGGGGATGGACTGCAGGGGGAGGTCCCACAGCGCGCCGCCCTGGATCTTCTGCGGCCACACCTGGGTGCCGTTGCCGCTGCTGTCGTAGCGCCAGCCGCGCTTGACCGCGGTGGGCAGCAGGTTGCGCTGGCCCTCCAGACAGGGGGTGCGGCTGCCGATCAGCTCCTTGCGGTAGTCGAAGGGCAGCGCCGGCAGGTCGGTGAAGCCGGTGTTGGTGCGCCAGTTCATCACGAAGTCCATGGCCTGCTGGATCTCGCTGTCCCACTCCTCCGGGGACCACTTGCCGACGCCGGTGGCGCCGCAGAAGTGGCCGTTGAAGTGGGTGCCGATCTCGTGGCCCTCCAGCCAGGCGGCGTGCACGTTCTCCAGGGTGTCGTGGATGTGCTGGTCGCTCAGGTAGCCGATCTCGGAGGCGCCGACCTTGTGCTGCGGCGGGCGGTACAGGTCCTTCTTGGACTCCGGCAGCAGGTAGAGCCCGCTGAGGAAGAAGGTCATCGAGGCGTTGTGCTCGCGGGCCAGCCGGCGGAAGCGGCCGAACAGGCCGTTGTCGAGCTCGCCGGCGCCGTCCCAGGAGAAGACCACGAACTGCGGCGGGCGCTGGCCGGGCTGGAGCCGGTCGGGGACGGGCTGGTGCGGCTGGGCGCCGGTGTCGGAGGTCGAGCCGTCGCCGATCAGGACGACCTGCGGCTTCTGCGGCGCCGGGGCCGGGACGGCGCTCGGCGCGTCGCCGGTCGGGCCGGTCGGGGCGCCGCCCGTCACGTGCTCCCCGCCGCCGCCCGACCGGTCGCTGCCGCAGCCGGCCGCGAGGGTGGCGGCGGTGGCCGCTCCGGCGGCCAACAGGCTGCGGCGGGTGAGAGCGTCCATGGTCACTCCGTTCATGAGGCGTTCGGCAGGCGTACGGCGTGCGGAAGTCCGGTCGGGCTGGAGGAGCGATAGAACCCACTCGGCTGGGCTTGCTGGTCGGGTCAGCATGGCATGTGGGCGGAATCGGTCGGAGAGGCGCATCGAACGGTCGGAATCGATCGCCCGATTGACGCAACCGAACGGGTGGGCCACATCGTCGAGCTGTTCGAACGAGTGGTTCCGCGGAGCCCGTACGCGGAAGGCCCCCGTCACGCACGGTGCCCGGGCCCGCACCGGGCGCACGGACGGGCCTCGCGACCCTGCCGATCGGCGGGTGCGAATACGACCCTGGTGCGGACGTGCCTTAGGGTCCGATCCGATTGAATGAGTTCCCAGGAAACTCCCAGGAAGCGGGATTCCGGTCGGCAGAGGGGAGCGCCCGTGGGCGTCCAGCACAGCAGGAGCCCCTGGCCGGGCACCCTGGCGGCCGGCACCGCGCTGGTGTTCGGCGCCTGGCTGCTGCACGACGGCGGCGCGCCGGTGCTGCCGCCCGCCCCGGCAGCGGGGCAGGCGCTGTCCGGCTTCGCGCCGGTCTCCGTCGTCCCGCCGCTCGGCCCGTCCGCCCCGACCCGGATCCGCATCCCGGCCGTCCGCCTGGACGCCCCCGTCACCGGACTCGGCCTGGACGCCGCCGGACACCTCCAGACCCCGCCCGAAGCCGACCGCAACCTCGCCGGGTGGTACCGCGGCGGCGCAACCCCGGGCCAGCGGGGAACCGCCATCCTGGCGGGCCACGTCGACACCAGGACCGGCCCGGCCGTCTTCTACCACCTGGGGGCGCTCCACCGCGGAGACCGGGTCGAGATCGCCCGGGCCGACGGCGCCACCGCCGTCTACCAGCTGTACGCCATCGAAGTGCACGACCGAAAGGACTTCCCGGACGACCGGGTGTACCGCCAGGCCTCCGACGCGCAACTGCGGGTGATCACCTGCGGCGGCGCCTACAGCGAGGAGCACGGCTACGAGGGCAACGTCGTCGCCTACGGCTTCCTGGCCGACACCACCCCGCCGGGCAAAGCCGCATGACCACGCTCACCCTCGCCTCCCGCTGGAACCCGATCGACTGGCCGCTCACCCACGGCCCGATCCCCTACGCCGTGCTCGCCGCGGGCTGGGGGGCGTTCGCCCTGCTGGCCCTCTCCCGGCACGAGCGCTGGCGCGCCCCGCGGATGCTCGGCGCCCTGCTGGCGGGCGGCGCCCTGACCGCCCTGGTGAAGGTCGCCGTCGACAGCTGGTGGCGTCCCTTCCCGGAGGGCACCCCGGACTTCGTGATGCGCTGGATAGCCGTCGCGCTGTTCGGCATATCCCTGCTCTGCTTCCGGGCGCCGCTGCTGTCCAACCGCCGCCGGCTGCTGGCGGTCGGCGGCGTCGCCCTGGTCGTGGTGATGGCCGCCTCGCAGATCAACCGGGGCTTCGACCAGTACCCGACCGCCCGGTCGATGCTGGCCCCGCCGACCGACGAGCTGACCAGGGGCCGGGCCGCCGCCGTCGTACGGAGCGCGCCGGACCGCCCCCTCTCCGAGACCTGGCACGCCCCGCCCGGCCTGCCCGCCAAGGGCACCCTCTCCACCGTGACCATCCCCGGGCCCGCCTCCGGCTTCTCCGCCCGGCCGGGATACGTCTACCTGCCGCCCGCCTACCAGGCCGACCCCCGGCCGCTGCTGCCCGTCGTGGTGCTGCTGCCCGGCCAGCCCGGCGCCCCGGAGGACTGGGTCAACTCCGGAGCCATCCGGGACACCCTGGACGCCTTCGCCGCCGAGCACCAGGGCCTGGCCCCGATCGTCGTGGTCGCCGACGAGACCGGCGGCCAGTTCTCCAACCCGCTCTGCATGGACTCGCGGATCGCCAAGTCGCAGACCTACCTGGCCGTCGACATCCCGGACTGGATCCACCGCAACCTGCAGACCGCCACCGGCCGCACCTCGCTCGCCATCGGCGGGCTCTCGCTCGGCGGGACCTGCTCGCTCCAGCTGGCCCTCAACGCCCCGGACGTGTACGGCGCCTTCCTGGACATCTCCGGCCAGGACGAGCCGACCCTGGGCAGCCACGGCGAGACGGTGGCCAAGGCCTTCGACGGGGACGAGAACGCCTTCGCCGCCGTCGACCCGATGCACCTGATGACCCGCAGGCAGTTCCCCGACACCGCCGGCATGTTCGTGGTCGGCGCCGACGACCCATGGTACCGGCCGGGACAGGAGAAGATGTACGCGGCGGCGCAGGCGGCCGGGATGAAGGTCGGCTTCCAGACCATCCCCGGCTGGCACAGCTGGGTGGTGTTCCGGCAGGCCTTCGAGCAGAACCTGCCCTGGCTCGCCCGGCAGAGCGGACTGATCCGGTGAACCGCACCCTGGCGGCCCCGGCGGCTTCCGCGGCGCCCGCGGACCCCGTGGTCCAGGCCCCGCCGCCGGCCGCCGAGCGCGGGCGGGACGCCGACCTCGCCCCGGTCACCCGGACGGCCGGGCCGCGGCCGCAGCGGGTGCGGCGGGCGGCCCGGGCACTCGGCGACCGGCTGCGCGCGGCGCCGCTGAGCCTGGCGCTGCTGGCCGCGCTCTGGGCGGTCGGCGCGGCCACCGGGAGCCTGTCCGCCGGGCCGTCCCGGCGGCTGCTCGGCCACGCCGGCGTCGGCCTGCCCACCCTCGCCGAGGGCCGCTGGTGGACACCGGTGACCTCCCTGCTGTGGTGCTCGGGGATCGGCGCGTACGTCTTCACCAGCCTGCTGCTGCTCCTGGTCGGCCCCGCGGCCGAACGGCGGCTCGGACGGCTGCGCACCCTCGGGGTGCTGGTGGGCGGCCAGGTCGTCGGCACCCTGCTGGGCGCCGGGCTGGTCGCGCTCGGCTCCGCGGCGGGGGAGCAGTGGACCGCCTCGGTGGCCGACCAGGTGTCGGTCGGCCCCGGCGTCGGACTGTTCGCCCTGGCCGGGGTGCTCGGCTACCGGCTCACCGTGCTGTGGCGCCGCCGGCTGCACCTGCTGGTGCTGCTCGTCCCGCTGGTCATGACGCTGTACGTCGGCCACCTGCAGAGCGTCCAGCGGTGCTCCGCCGCGCTGGTCGGGCTGGGCGTCGGCGCGCTGCTCAGCCGCGGCCGGCCCTACCTGCACAGCCACGGCTCCTCGCACACCGAGACCCGGGTGCTGGTGGCGCTCTGCCTGGTCGCCGCCGCCTGCGGGCCGCTGATCGCCTCGCTCTACGACAACGCCAGCGGGCCGTTCAACACCTTCTCCGAGCTGTACTTCTCGCACCGGCTCAGCCCGGACGAGGTCGCCGACTTCTGCGCGGTCTCGGCGCACGAATGCGCCCGGGCGCACGCCGTCGAGCGGATCTTCGACACCCCGGGGCGGCTGATGGCCGCGCTGTTCCCGGCGCTGCTGCTGGTGCTCGCCGCGGGCCTGCGCCGGGGGCTGATCCTCGCCTGGCGGATCACCGTCGCCACCGAACTGCTCTGGGTGGCCCTGCTGGCCTGGCTGTACCTGGACGCCGGGCCGGTCAGCGGGGACGTGGTGCAGTACTTCGTCGAGGCGATGCTGCTGCCGCTGCTGACCACCGGCCTGCTGCTGGCCACCCGGCAGCGGTTCCGGGTGCGGCTGTCCGGCCGGGCGGTGCGCCGGCTGGCCGGGGTGGTCGGCGGGGCCGCGCTGCTCTGCTCGGCCGCGTACGTGGGACTCGGACGGCTGGTGGCCGGGCAGTTCGAGCCGGGGGCGACCGTCCGCCGACTGCTGCACGGGCTGCCGGCCCAGTTCCTGCCGCCCGCCTACAACGACCTGACGCCGGACTACCCGATCGCGGTCGGCCCGGTGGCGCTGTTCCTGGAGACGTACTGCGGGCTGGCGTTCTGGGTGGTCACGCTGGGCGCGCTGCTGACGGTCTTCCGCCGGCCGGTGCTGCACACCGACGCGGCGGCGGCCGCCCGCGCCAGGGCGCTGCTCACCGCGCACGGCGGCGGCACGCTGTCCTTCATCACCACCTGGGACGGCAACCACTACTGGTTCGACGAGGACGGCCGCGCCGCCGTCGCCTACCGGCTGGTGGGCACCGTGGCCCTGACCACCGGGGACCCGTTCGGGGCCCCGGACGCACGGGCCGGCGCAGTGGCCGGGGTCGCACGACACGAGCTCGCCCG
>NZ_JBEPAK010000156.1:0-16710 GCF_040298565.1 Kitasatospora sp. NPDC001539
CACCCTGACGGACCCGAAGATCGTCTCGCCCGCCCTGCGGCTGATGTGGCCGCTGGTGCGCCGAAGGTTCCAACGCTCGACCTCCGGCCCGGCGTCCGTGGCGGCCAGGCCCTCGATCGTCGCCGCCACCGACGACGCCCTGACCGGCCGGACCGGCGTCGTCATCGGCGCCGAGGCCCACCCGGTGGCGCCGTTCCGCGCCGCGACCGACCCCCGCGTCGCCGAGGCCGTCCGCCGGCTCAGCGAACGGCACGCACCCCTGGGCTCCGCGGCGGGCCCGAAGTAGCGGACGGCAGCCGCCCGGTCCCAACGCCCCTCGCCCGTCGCGCCCTTCGACGACCTTCGGCCGTCGGCAGCCCCGGCGAAGGGCCCCACCGGGAGCCTGCGGTCGACGGCAGCGCCGGAGGATCGGGCGCGCCGCCTCGTTACACTGTCGACATGACGCCCGTGCCGCTGCGCAAAGACGCTGCCCAGAACCGGCACCGGATCGTCGCCGTCGCCCGTGACCTGGTCGACGAGGGAACGCCGTTGCAGCTCAACGATGTCGCCCGCCGCGTCGGAGTCGGGGTCGGCACCGTCTACCGGCACTTCCCCACAGCCGAGGCGCTGCTCGAGACGGTCGCCACCCCCTCCCTCGAAGCCCTCGTCGCCCACGGCGAGCAGGCGCTGACCGACGCCGACCCGTGGCGCGCGCTGGAGGGATTCCTGATGCGCACCGTGGAGGCGCAGGTCACCGACGCGTCCCTGTCCGCGGTCGCCGCCGCGCCCTCGGACGCCCTGCCGGACACCACCGAACTCAAGCGGTCGCTGGCCGCGGTCGGCGACCGGCTGCTCTCCCGGGCCCGCGAGGCCGGGGCGGTCCGCCCCGACTTCGCCTCCGCCGACCTCGTCCCGCTGATGTGCGGCGTCGCCCACGCCGCCCAGGTCCACAGCGGCTCCCGCGCCGCGCGCCTCGCCGCCGCCCGCCGTTACCTGGCCACCCTGCTCGGAGGCCTGCGCGTCACCTCGCCGTGAGGCCGTCCGGCCTGAGCGCCCGTCGGACCTGAGCGCCCGTCCGGCCCTCGCACCCGTCCGCCCCTCGCACCCGTCCGGCCTGAGCGCCCGTCCGGCCGGCCTGTGCCCGTGCTCCTCCACGCAACGGAATGCCCGGCCCGACCAGTGCGGGCTGCCGACGCCTGGTGACGGCTGAACGCCCATCGGGCCGCCCGGAAACCCGGTTGGCCGGCCGCCGCCGCGCTGCGATGATGCCTCCGTCCGCGCGCATCCACTCCCCGAGCGGAGGACGTTTGTTCGTTTTCGTGTGCGCAGGGTGCGGCGCCGACCTGACCGTCCCGCTGTCCCGGGTCGCCCTGCCGGCCCACGCCCACCAGACGTACGGAAACGGGGTCCAGCTCCCCGTGTTGATGGAATCCGGCACCTTCGCCGTGGAGCCCGACCCGTGGGGACCTCCGTGGCGGAGGTGGGCGGAGTTCCGTCCGGACGAGGCGGCCGCCCGCGGCATCCACGCGCCGGTCCACGCCCCGCCCGACGGCGCGCCCGGCGCGATCGTCCTCGCCCCCGGAGACACCCGCAACACCGTGCTGATCCCGGAGCGGTGTGGCGGCTCCTGCTGCGGCCCGGACGGAGCCGACGGGCCCAACACGGCCTGCGGCGTGTGCGGTCTGCCAGTGGCGAGCCGGATCGACGAATGCTCGCTCTGGCAGGCGGTGTGGCTCGCGCCGGACGCGGTGCGTTCCGTTCCCGTCGGCGGCGTCGACGCCGCACCACTGTCCTGGGCGGAGCTGGTCGAGGCGGGTGAGGGCATTCCTCCCTTCGAACCGATCGCCACCTGGGGCGGACGACGGGGATCGCACCACTACTGGTCGTGGAGCCCGCGGTGGGAGGCTGCGGTCGGCCAGGCACTCGCTCATCTGCTGGTGGCCTCGGAGGGCCATCCGGTGACCGTGCCCTCCGGACTGACGGCAGAAGTGTTCCAACGCGCGCTCGACGCTCTGCTGCCGGCCGGCCCGGGCGTGCGGCGCGCCGTCCTGGCCGGACCGGGGCTGCCCGCTCCCGACAGCCGAGCCGACATCCTCCTCGTCCCGACCCACCCCCGGACGGGCGAAACCTGGGCCCCGGACCACCACGAGCGCCTGGTCCCGTTGCCGGTCGGGGTGTGGCTGCGGTTGGCCTTCCCCGAACCGCACCTGCCCGTCCCCAGGTCGGGCGGCATGCCCGACGGTGTCCTCCGCGACGACCCTCCCGCTCCGCGTGCCCACCGCCTGTTCCGACCCGACCCCTACGTGTTCCGGCGGACCCTGGTCCGACTGCCGGCCGTGCGCAGTCCTCGGCTGCGGGAGATCCTCGAGGCCCTCGCGACGCACCCGCGCGCGGACCTCTTCTAGGCGGCGACCGGCCCGCCTCCACGGCTCGCCGCCCCAGGATCCGGCTGCCCCGGGCCCGCCGCACCGGCCCTGTGCCCTCGCCGGGCCACGCCCCGTTCGTCAGTCGGCTCTACCTTCTGAGCTGGGTTGATCGGGCCGTTCGTAAGGTTGGGTCGCCCAGGGGTGCTGGGTGTGGCTATCAGTCGGCTGCCGTTTCGTGGCTTCCAACGCTTCGCCGCCCAGCGCCCCGCGACGACTCGGCCGCCGATTAGGAAGTGCGAACAAGTCGCTGCGTAGAGCAATGCCGGCGAGGTCGTCCGTGGTACGAACAGCACGAACACGCACGTCAGGAGCACGATGAGCCGGATATGGGCGGGGATCGACAGCGGCAAGGGCCACCATCACGGACTGGCCCTCGACGCGGACGGGAGAACCCGGCTGTCGAGGCGGGTCGCCAACGACGAACCCGAGCTGCTGAATCTGATCGGTGATGTCCTCGCCCTCGCCGACGGCGAGCCGGTGACGTGGGCGATCGACATGACCGGCGGGGAGCCGGCGCTGCTGCTGAGCCTGCTGGTCGCGAACGGCCAGGAGGTCCTGTACATCCCCGGACGCCTGGTGAACCGGGCGTCCGATGGCTACCGTGGCGAGGGCAAGACCGACGCCCGCGACGCCTTCGTGATCGCCGACCAGGCCCGGATGCGCCGCGACCTGCAGCCGATCCGCCCCGGCGACGAGGCCGCGATCGAACTGCGGCTGCTGACCGGCCGACGCGCCGACCTGGTCGAGGACCGCACCCGGTCCGTCAACCGCCTCCGCGGCACCCTGCTGAGCATGTTCCCGGCCCTGGAACAAGCCCTGGAGATGACCAACGTCGGCCCGCTGGTCCTCCTGACCGGCTACCAGACCCCGGCGGCGATCCGCCGCACCGGTACCGCCCGGCTGGCGAAGTGGCTGGCCAACCGCAAGGTCCGCAACGCAAGAGCCCTCGCCGAGGCGGCAGTTGAGGCCGCCGAGCGCCAGCGCACCAGCGTCCCGGGCGAGAAGACCATTGCGAGGCTGGTTCACGCCCTGGCCAAGGAGGTGATGGCCCTCAACGAGCAGATCGCCGAGATCGACAAGCTCATCGAGGGCCGGTTTCGCGAGCACGAGCTCGCCGCGATAGTCGAGAGCGTCCCCGGCATCGGCACAGTGCTCGGCGCCGAGTTCCTCGCCGGCGTGGGCGGCAGCCTGGACGGCTTCGCCTCCCCGGACGCCCTGGCGGCATTCGCCGGCGTCGCCCCCGCGCCGAAGGACTCCGGCAAGGTCCACGGCAACCTCCACCGGCCGACCGCCTACCACCGCAGGCTCCAACGCGTCTTCTACACCTCGGCGTTGGTGAGCATCCGCTGCGATCCGAACTCGCGGGCGTTCTACGACCGCAAGCGCGCGGAGGGGAAGAAGCACGTCCAGGCGGTGCTCGCCCTGGCCCGCCGTCGCGTCAACGTCGTGTGGGCCTTGATCCGTGACAGACGGTGCTACCACGTCACACCTCCAGTGACCGCGACGGCTTGACAACGACATTAGGAAGCGTTGAGGGCGGCGATCGCGCGAGCGGTCGCCGCCATCCGCTCGCGCAGCGCCGCAGGTTCGAGGACCTCGATCTCCGGGCCCAGGGCCAGGAATTCACGGCAGGTGTGGTCCAGGGACTCGATCGGGAGGACCGCGCGTGTCCACCCGTCCGGCTGGACCTTGCCGGAGGCCTGCAGTGCCCGGGCGGCCGCGCCCCGGAGCCGGGTCGCGCCGGCGGGCGACACCCGGACGACGGCGTCCGCAGTGTGCAGCCAGGCGTGGAACCGCGCCTGGTGCTGCTGCCAGAACGCGGCCAGGTCGAAGTCCTCGGGGACGGTGAACTCCTCATCGAGGGCATGAAGTTCGATGATCTGGTCCACCCGGTACGTGCGCGGGCCGGGCGCGGCGACCAGGTACCAGCGCCCCGCCTTGAGCACCAGACCGTACGGCTCCAGCCGCCGGTCCACCTCCGTGGGCTCCCGCCAACGCCGGTAGCGCAGCTGCAGCAGGCGGCCGTTCCAGACGGCGTCGGCGACCGCGGGCAGGAACGGAACCGGATCCGCCTCCGCGTACCAGCCGGGCGCGTCGAGGTGGAACCGCGACTGGATCCGCCCGGCCTGCTCCCGCAGCACGGGCGGCAGCCCGGCGTGCACCTTCAGTTGAGCCGCGGCCAGCACCGAGCCGAGGCCGAGCTCGGCCGCCGGGCCCGGGACGCCCGACAGGAACAGCGCGCCGGCCTCCTGCGGGCTGAGGCCGGTGAGGCGGGTGCGGTAGCCCTCCAGCAGCCGGTAGCCGCCCCGGTGCCCCGCGTCCCCGTACAGCGGGACGCCGGCCGCGTGCAGGGCGTCCACGTCCCGGTAGACGGTCCGCACCGAGACCTCCAGCTCGGCGGCGAGCTCGGCCGCGGTCATCCGGCCCCGGCTCTGGAGCAGGAGCAGGATCGAGACGAGTCGACTGGCGCGCATGGAGGAGATTCTGCGGCAGTCCACTGACAGGAGGTGTCAGGGGAGCGGTCCTAGCGTGCGGACATGGCTTTCGAGGAGAAGTTCCTTTGGACCCCGGCACCGATCGAGGTGGCCGGGCGGCGCTTGAAGCGCTACCACGTCAGTGCCGATCCGGCGGGCATCGCCGCCGAGATCGAGGAGGCGGCCCACGCCGTCCTGCCCGAGCTGCTGCCCGAGCCGGACGGCACTCCGCCGGCCGGCTTCCTGGTGCTGCACCGGGGCGGCGACACCGGCGCCTACCTGAACGTGTACACCTGGGTCTGGGACAACGTCCTGCACTTCCGCGGTGCGGCGGCGGGCCAGCCGGCGCTGGACTGCCCCGACCTGAACCCGACGAACTTCGTCGTGCAGACCCGGCCGTGGATCGGCTGCGTCTGGGAACTGCCGCCGATCACCCACGAGCGCGACGCCTGGGTCCGTCACATGCTGCTTCCGGAGCAGCCGGATCTGGACGCCTACCTCGCGGATTCGGCGGCCGAGGGCACCACGGGAGGACGCGCATGAACGACTTCGACTTCCTCGTCGGGGACTGGGACGTCGCCAACCGCCGGCTGCGCGACTTCCTGGACCCGGCCAGCGGGTGGGAGCGGTTCGGCGGGACGAGCCGCTGCTGGAGCCTGTTCGGCGGTGCGGCGAACGTCGACGAGATGGAGTGCCCGGAACGGGGCTTCACGGGCCTGACGCTGCGTCTGTTCGACCAGGGGACCAGGGAGTGGTCGCTCAACTGGTCCAACAGCAGGTCCGGCCGCCTGGACCCGCCGGTGCGGGGCCGGTTCCGGGAGGACGGCGTCGGTGAGTTCCACGGCGACGACACGTACGCGGACACGGCGGTGCGCGTGCGGTACCTGTGGTCGGACATCACCGACCGGACCGCTCGTTGGGAGCAGGCCTTCTCCGTGGACGGCGACCGCACGTGGGTGACCAACTGGACCATGGACTTCACCCGCAGGGGCTGAGGCGCGACACCCGCCCGGTCCGAGGTGCCGGGGTGGCCGGAACCCACCCGTCGGAGAAGGGATTCGCCGCGTCGGGGGCGCGCTGCGGTTGTTGAGCCCACGACAATGCTGCCGTCCCGCCGGTCGTCGTCAGCGGTCCGTCGTCAGCCGCCCCGAGAGCGCCCCGCCGGCGGTCTGCTGACCGGTGGACGGGACCGCGCGACTGCCACCGGGGGGAGGGAGATCCGCACCGGCGCTGGACGTCTCCGACGTCCGGATCCAGGGCGACACCGCCAGTGCGCGGGTGACCAGGCCGGGCGTGGACGCCACGATCCACCTGCGCAGGGAGGCCGGTGTCTGGAAGGTCTGCGAACCGGCCGACGGGGAGCTGTCCGCGACGGCCTCGCGGCAGCCGTGAGCGGAACGCGCGGGCACACGGCCCGGCTGCGGCGCGGCCCGGCGCGTTCACGCAGAGGTCCGGCTGCCTGTTACCCCTGTCGTGTGATCGGTGCGGAACAATGCCCACCGGAAGGCGTGTCGGGAGGCGGCGGCTCGCTTCCGGACCGTAACTAGATCATATGCCTGGCTGGAAACTGTCCTTCTGTGCGGCTGTCGCCGGCCTGGTCCTGGCCGGGTCGGCCGCCGGCCTCTCCTACGGCGGGCCGGGGACCGGTGAGCTGGCGCTCTCGGTGACGACCGACGGCCGCTCGGGCGCCCCGGTGGTCAGCACCGGCGACGAGGTACGGGTGAGCTACCGACTTCGCAACGACGGTGCGGCCCCGGTGTCGGACGTGCGGATCACTGACACCCTCGCTCCCGGAGCCGAGCCCCGCTGCCCGGAAAGCGGCACCGGAGACATCCGTCAACTCCGCCCGGCCACCACCGTCGTCTGCACGGCGACCCTGCGCGCCCTGCCCGGTGAACACACCGGCACGGTCACCGCCCGGGCGGCAAGGGGCCACGGCCACGGCACCCTCACCCGCACGGCGCACTCGGGTTACACCGGCGTGGCGGCGAGCCCGGCATCCACCCCCGGTGGGGGAGCCTCGGGTACGGGCGCACCCGCGGCTGGAGCCGGGGCCCCGGCAGCCCGGGTCCCTGCTGCGGCTGCTGCGGGAGTGCTCGCAGGACCCGTGTGCGGAGTTGGGGTTCCCACACCGGGGGCTCCCGCGCCGGGCGTTCCCGCGCCTGGTGTGCCGGGAGGCCCTCCCCCTGGGGCTCCTGCACCTGGAGCGCCTGCACCTGGGGTGCCCGGGCCGGGAGCACCCGCGCCAGGGGCGCCTGGAAGTCCTGCGCCTGGTGTGCCCGGGCCGGCAGCGCCCGGCGGGCCCGCGCCCACTGCTCCTGCGCCTGTTGCTCCTGGACCTGGTGCGCCGGGGAATCCCGCTCCGGGCGTGCCCGCTCCTGGAGCACCCGCACCCGGTGCGCCCGCACCTGCCCCCGGGGCTCCTCCCGGGGGCCCCGCACCTGGAGGCCCCGCACCTGCGGCTCCCGCGCCTGGGGCTCCGGTGCCCGGAGGGCCCGGGGCTCCTGCACCCGGAGCGGGAGCCCGTGCCCCTGGTGCACCCGCCGCCGGTGGGGCCGGAGCCGGAGCGCCCGGGGGCGGAGCGGCGGCACCCGGAGCGGCGGCAGCCGGAGCGGCGGCACCCGGAGCGGCGGCAGCCGGAGCGGCGGCGGCCGGGGGGCCTGCAGCTGGGGCGGCTGGGGGAGGAGCAGCGGCGGCCGGAGCACCCGCGGCCGGAGCCCCGGCAGCCGGAGCGGCCGCAGCCGCCGGGCCTGCCCCCGCAGTCCCCGCCCCCGGAGCCCCCGCGCCCGGGGTGCCCGCCCCCGGAGCCCCCGCAGCAGGGGCGCCCGGCGCAGGAGCACCCGGCGCAGGGGCGCCCGGGGCGCCTTCACCCGCAGCCAAGTCGCCCGCAGCCAACTCGCCCGGGCCGGGGACACCCGGTGCCGGCGCGTCGGGCAACGGCCGCAAGCCCGTCAAGCCCTCGGCGAGTGCGTCGGCCACCCCGTCCCCGAAGCCCTCGGGCTCCGCCGGACCGGGGGCCGGCGGGAACCACGTGACGGCACCCCTCCTGCGCCCCGGCCGGTTCGGCCAGGGCTCCGCCCCGCTGCCGCACAAGCTTCTCCTGTTCTTCCTGATGTTGTTCGTTCCCGCGATCATCGCCGGGGCCATCGCGTGGCGCCGCCGCAGGGGCCGCCGATCCGACCGAAGCTCAGGGGCGCCATGGAACACGTGATCGCAGTGATCGGTATCGTGGCCGGCGTCGTCGTGGTCGCCGGGGGCGCCGCCCTGCTCAACAGCCGCAAGGCCAAGCGGTCGGCGTCGGACGAGGAGGTGCGCGACGACACCGCCGAGTACCTGACGATGATGGTCGGTGTCCTGTACGCGTTGGTGCTCGGCCTCGCGCTGGTCTCGGTGTGGGAGACCAAGGACAGCGCCGACACCAACATCAGCGCCGAGGCGGGGGCGCTGCACCAGACGTATCTGCTCGCCGACGGGCTGCCCCCCGCCGCCGCCCAGCGGGCCCGGTCGGCGGTGGACACCTACGCCGCCTACGTCCGCCACGACGAGTGGCCGATGATGGAGCAGCGGAAGCCGCTGGGCCCGCACGGCTGGACGCTCCTGCACGACGTGCAGACCGCGTGGACCGACTTCGAGCCCACCACCAACGCGCAACAGCAGGTGGACCAGCTGGCGTTCGCCCAGATCTCCGCCGCGTACCAGGGCCGCCACGGCCGTGAGGCGGCCGCAGGCGGGGGCATGTCGGGGGTCATGTGGTTCGGCCTGATCGCCGGCGGCGCGCTCACCCTGGGCCTGATGTTCCTCTTCGGGATCGAGCGCACCCGCACCCATCTGGTGCTGGCCACGGGCTTCACCAGCCTCATCGCCTTCGTGGTCGTCCTCATCTACGCCCTGAACTCCCCCTTCGGAGGCCCGCTCGGCCTGAGCGCCGCGCCCTTCGCCGCCGTCGGCCTCGGCGGCTGAGGCACCGGCCGTGGAGCGCGACGGGGTTCAGCCGGGGGCACCGGTAGGACGGCGGACCGGGCGAGGAGTTGTGAGGCGATGGCGAGGTTGACGGTCGAGGACGGCCGGCTGGTGGTCCGCCTGTCCTGGTGGGAGCACCTCGTGACGGGCACCCGGACGGTGCGGGTGCCCGTGGAGGCGGTCCGGCAGGTCACCCGGACGCCGGAGCCCTGGCGTCTGCTGCGCGGCACCCGGGAGCGGGGGCTGCTGCTCCCCGGGCGGCTGTGCCTCGGCGTCTGGCGCCACCCCGTCGGCCGGGACCTCGTCGCCCTGCGCCCGTTCGGCGACACCGCGGTGGGCGTCGACCTGCGCCCGCCGGTGCCGTTCGCCCGCATCGCCGTCCACGTGGACCGGGCGCCGCAGGTCGTGGCCGATCTGCGCACCGCGATGGGCGAGCCGAGCGCCGCGGCAGCCACCGCCGCCACCGCAAACGCCACCGGCGCAACGCCCACGGCCGCAACCACCGCCGAGCGGGACGACGAGCCGGGCACGCCGTGAGCCGGGCTGCCGGCTGGATCACCACGCTTGACCTCAAGCCCGCTTGAACTCCTAGGTTCACGGTCATCGGAAACAGCCACCCGAGGAGGCAGTCCCCATGACCGCGACCGCTATTCCCGAGACGTACCGCAACGCCGTCGTCGCCCACATCATGCTCGACGGCGCCGCGAACGCGATCGAGTTCTACACCCGCGCGTTCGGTGCCGACGAGCTGTTCCGGCTCGCCGGCCCGGACGGGCGCGTCCTGCACGCCGAGATCGGGATCCAGGGCTCCACGGTCATGCTGGGCGACGCCGAGGGGCCGCACTTCAGCGCGCCGACGGCTGTCGGCGGCACCACCGTGGGCCTGCACGTCTTCGTCGACGACGTCGACGCGCTCGTACGGCGGGCCACCACGGCCGGTGCGGAGCTCCTCCAGCCACCGGCCGACCAGTTCCACGGCGATCGCACGGCCATCCTGAAGGACCCCTACGGCCACGTCTGGGTCTTCCTCACGCACCTGGAGGACCTGACGCCGCAGGAGGTGGCCCGCCGAGCCCGGGAGCTCCTGCGCTGAACCCGCCGGCCGGTGCCGGGCCGAACGGGGCCGAGGCCGCGTCCGCATGGCGCCGCCGCCAGAACTCGGCGTGCGGCCAGCGTCGTTCGAGGCCGTAGTAGGCGTGGCGGTTGCGCAGGTGGGCTGCCACGACGGCGTCGACGTCGGCGGCGTAGCGGGACAGCGCGCCGGTGTCTCCGTCAAGGCTCGCGTGGACGGCCCGGCCGGCTCGCATGCCCGTGTACAGGGCGGTGAGGATGCCCTGGGAGGAGAGCGGGTCGAAGGCGGCGGCGGCGTCGCCGGCGGCGATCCAACCGGGGCCGTGGACGGTGTCCAGACGGGAGACGTGGGCTGGCGCGCGGCGCGGCGCGGCGCCCGGTGGCCACCGGCGCCCGGCCGCGCGGGCGGCGGTGTGGCGGGTGCGGTCCAGCGCGGCGCGCAGCCGCACCCGGTCGGCGCCGCGGGCGGCGGGCAGGTCCGCGTCGGTGAAGAACGCGACGAGGAGCCGGTCGTCCGGCAGCAGGGCGCTGTACCACCAGCCGTCCGGCACGGCCTCGACGAGGGTGGTCCGGTCCGCGGCGTCCGCCGGGTCGAGAGTGAGGTGGAGCGCGAGGAGGCGGTCGCCGACCAGGCGGCGGGCGCCGTGGGTGGTGGCGATCGCGGCGCGGCGGCCGGTGGCGTCCACGAGCCGGCGGCAGCGTACCGTCCGCCCCTGCAGGGCGAGGCTCCAGGTGCCGTCCAGTCGGCATGCGTGGGGGCGGACGACGGCCTCCCGGACGTCCACGCCGGCCGCCGCCGCGGCCTGGCGCATCCGGTGGTCGAAGAGCGCGCGGTCCAGGTGCCAGCCCGGTCCGTACGGGTCCTGGATGCTGTCGACGGAGGCCGGCCGGGCGGAGCCCCAGGTGGAGCGGTTGCCGTAGCAGGGCAGGTGCCCGTCACCGGGGACGGTGTCGGCCACCCCCAGGTCGCGCAGCAGCATCCGGGCGGCCGCCGGCAGCGCCTCCCCGACCGGAGGTGGGCCGCCGGGGGCGTGGACGAGCAGGACGCTGCGCCTCCGGGCGGCGAGGGCGAGGGCGGCGGCCGCACCTGCCGGTCCGCCGCCCACCACGGTGACGTCGTAGTCCGGTGTCACGAGCCGCACTCCTCTCCGTGTCGTGCTCTCCGGGCGCACCGCCGCCGACGGCGGGGCACGGATGGTCGACGGCCGAACTCCCGATGCGCCCCCTCTGGAATGTTCGGTGGGCGACGACGGGCAGTTGAGCGCGCGCGGGCGTGAACGGGGGCGCGCGTCGAGGGTGTGCCCGGACGGCTCACGCCCCGTCGGCCGCTCCGCCCGGAGGCCGCAGGTCGGCGGGCAGTGCGTCCACCGCACGGTCGTGCCGTTCCCGCGACGGCGGCTGCGTCTACGGTTGGTCGAAGTGGCCGCGGGCGGCGTGGAGGCAGCGATGAGGGTCGTGTTCGTGCACGGGGCGTGCGTCCGGGACGGGGCGTGGTGGTGGCACCGCACCGCCGAGCGGCTGCGGGAGCGGGGGGTGCCGAGCGTGGCGCCGGCGCTGCCCAGCTGCGGTGAGGCGGGCCGGCCGGGCGGCACCGGCGGACCGGGTCTGCCCGAGGACGTCGCGGCGGTGCGGCGGGTCCTGCTGGGCAGCGAGGAACCCACCGTCGTGGTCGCTCACAGCTACGGGGGAATCGTCACCGCGGAGGCGGCCGCGGGGATCGGGTCGGTGCGCCACCTGCTGCTGATCTCCAGTTACCTGCCCGAGCCCGGGCAGAGCCTCTCGGACTTCGGGCACGGCGGCCCCGCACCGTTCCTGGACGTCGACCCGGAGGCCGGCACGTTCGGCGTCCGACCCGAACTGCTCGTGGACACCTTCCTGCCGGACTGCGACGCGCGGATCCAGACGCAGGCGGCGGACCACCTCGCCCGCCAGAGCCTGCGGGTCACCGGGCAGCCGGTCGGGGCGGCCGCATGGCAGCAGGTGCCCTCGACGTACCTGGTGTGCGCCCAGGACCGGGGCACCCCGGCGCGCCTCCAGCGCGAGTTCGCCCGCCGGGCCGGCCGCACCGTCGAGATGGACGCGGGCCACCACCCGTTCCTGTCGCGGCCCGCCGAGGTGCGGGACCTGCTGCTGTCCCTGTGACGGGGACGCCCGTGGGGGCCTGGAGCGTGCGTGCCGTCGGCAGGCGCCGCCCGGTAGCTCGGTCCGCGCGGTCGGCCGCCCCCGTTCGATCGACCGGGCGTCAGTACTCGCGCAGTGACGGCCAGAGGGCGGACCACCGCTGGTGGGCGCCCTCGCACAGCACGACCTCCGCGTGCTGCTCCTGGTTGGCGACACCGAGGCCGTTGTCGATCCGGTCCACGGTGCGGCAGCCGGTGAAGTGCCCTGCCAGCCGGTGGCCGTCGGCCTGCTCGACGAGCAGGACCGGGCCGTCGTCGCCGTCCGGGGGCGGCCCCCAGTCGTACAGGCTCATGTGGCCGGAGTAGGCGGTGGGGAGCCCGTAGGCGGGCCCGTACCGGGCGAGGGCGCCCGCCTCGCCGTAGTTCGAGGTGAGCAGGACGGCGCGGGCGCGCTGCGCGGTGGGGATCCCGGCCCAGGCGGCTGCGGTGGTACGGGCGAGCCGGGGCCAGCCGATCTGCTCGCCCTGGTCGATGTCGACGGCGTTGGTCACGGTGACCGCCCGGACCGGCAGCACCGGCAGGGCGGCCAGGGCGCTGGTGGCCGCCGCCAGGACGAGGAAACCGGTGAGGGACCGCCAGGAGTGGCGGGCGCGGCGGACGACGGGTTCGCAGCCGGCCGCCGTCACCGCGAGCAGCAGGGGGAGCGGGTAGTACGGCTTGCCGCCGCCGAGCAGCGCCAGCGCGCAGAGCAGCGGGTAGCCGAGCCCGAGCGGCCGGGCCCAGCGCAGCTCGTCCGCGCGGAGCAGCCGGCGCAGGCCCACCACCGCGACGGGGACCAGGACCGGGGAGAACTGGAGCAGGTGGAGCGGCAGGAACAGCAGCCGACCCGACAGGCCGTCGACGTGGCTGAGCACCCGGGCCACCTTCAGCTCCGGCCAGCCGTGGGCGGCCTGCCAGACGAGCGTGGGGGCACAGATGAGGAGCGCGAGGAGCAGCGCGAGCAGCGGTCCCGGCAGCCGTCGGGCGCCGCCGGGCCGGGGGAGCGGCGGGCCGGGCCGGGCGCGGGCTGCCGACAGGTCCACCAGCAGGGCGAGGAGGAGCGCGAGGAGCAGGGACAGGACGAGCTGCTTGTTCAGCAGCGTCGTCCCGACCGCCGCGCCGAGGGCCGGCCACCAGCGGCCGTCCCGGGTCCGCAGCAGCCGGGCCGTCAGCAGCAGGACGCCCAGCTCGGCGGTCAGGTCGAAGGTGCTGGTGGACAACAGGTGGCCGATCGCGAGCAGGTACCCCGAGCAGGCGCAGCACCCGGCCGCGAGCACCTGCCCGTCCCGGCCGGCTCCCAGTTCCCTGGCCAGCAGGGCGGTCAGCACCACGGAGCAACCGGAGAGCAGTGCGGGGACGACCCGCAGCCCCGTCGGATCGGCGCCGAAGACGGCCGAACCGACCCGGGCGAGCAACGGGGTCAGCGGAGGCTGGTCGACGTAGCCCCAGGCCGGGTGCCGGCCGGCGAGCAGGAAGTACAGCTCGTCGCGGTGGAAGCCGTACCGCCCGGAGAGCGCGATCAACACGCCGGCGACCGCGGTCGCGACGACCAGGACCGGCCGCACCGCGAACGGCGGCAGACCGACCCGACCATCCCCCCGCATGCCCACCGCAGCAGCATGGCAGTCCGCCGGGGCGCGGCCAAGGGGCGCGGCACACGGCACTGCGGGGGTGGACCGGGTCGAGGTTCCGCCGCCCGGCCCGTTCCCCGCCCCCGCCGCCGTTCTGCGACACGATGCAGTGCGGCGGCGGGATCGTCCTCGGGAAGGGCCGTCATCGTGGGCGGCGGCATCGCCGGCCTCGCGACCGCGCCGAGCCTGCCCGCGGCCCGGGGGAGCGCACCCGCAAGGATCGCGTCAAGGAGTCGTCCGGCGGCTTGCCCCGGGCCCGCGTCCTGGTACACCGGAATCCGGAGGTGTGCGAGATGCGCCGATTCGAGATGCGGGGGCCGCTCTCACTGGTGGCCGCCGCCGTGATCCCGCTCGCGGTGAGTGCGGTGCTGCTGCCGTTGCGCGGCCACCTGGCCAACACCAACGTGGCCCTGCTGCTGGTCGTCTCCATAGTGGCGGTGGCGGCCGTGGGGCACCGGATGGCGGGCGCGGTCGCCGCGCTGAGCGCCGCGGCGTGGTTCGACTTCTTCTTCACCAGCCCGTACGAGCGGTTCGCCATCAGCGGCTCCTCCGACATCACCACCGCGGTGCTGCTGCTGGCGGTCGGGCTGGCGGTGTCCCAGCTGGCCGCGCGCGCCCGGCGGTTCGAGGTCATCGCGGTCACCGATGCCGGCCACCTCGACCGGATCCGCGAGGCCGCGGACACGGCGCGCTCGAGGCCGGCGCCCGCCGTGGTGGACCACGTACGGGCCGAACTGGTCGACCTGCTCGGGCTGCGGGGCTGCCGCTTCGAACCCGGTTCCCTGCTCGGCCGGCCGCCGCGGCTGGAGCCCGACGGTTCCATCGTCGTCGGCCGCAGGACCTGGGCGACCGACGAGCTGGGCATGCCCGGCGAGGAGGTGGAACTGAGGGTGTTCGGCAACGGCAGGTACGTCGGCCGGTTCATGCTCGACGCCGTTCCCGGCAGCAGGCCCGACCGGCAGGCCCTGCTCGTCGCGGTAACCCTGGCCGACCAGGCCGGCGCCGCACTGGGGACGTCGACCCGTCCGGTGCACGCCGCGTGACCCGGCCCGCCCGCCGGGCGGCCTGACCTCCCGTCGGGCGGCCGGTCGGCAGCGTGGGGCTTCTGCCGCCGCGGGCCCGGCCGGAGAAGGGACGCGACGGGCGGCCGGCTAGGCCGCGGAGTCCTCCGGGAACGCCACCGGGTAGGGCTCGGCGAAGTCCGCGGACCGCCCGACGGCGCTCCACCTCTCGTCCTGCGCCAGCAGCCGCCGGTCCTGGGCGATGGACCCCTCCGACGCCGTCACGCCGAGCGCCAGGTTGGTCGGGATGTCGCGGCGCTTCGCCATCCGCACCAGGATCTCCGCGGCGCGCACCGGGTCACCGGCCGCGCCCCCGGTGTTCTGCCGGACCCGGCGGTTGACCGCGCCGACGGTGCCTTCGTAGCCCTCGGGCACGTCGTGGACGGTCATCGAGGAGCCGGCCCAGTCGGTGCGGAATCCGCTCGGCTCGACGACCAGGACGCGCACTCCGAACGGCTCCGTCTCCGCGCGCAGCACCCGGCTGAAGCCGTCGATCGCGAACTTCGCCGCCTGGTAGGAGGCGATGCCGGGCGAGCCGCCGACGCGGCCGCCCATGGAGGAGAACTGGACGACCAGGCCGCCGCCCTGCTCGCGCAGCAGGGGGATCGCCGCCTTGGTGACGTTGTAGACGCCCCAGAAGTTCGTCTCGAACTGGGCGCGGAAGTCCTCGTCCTCGGTGGTCTCGATCGGGGAGACGTTGGCGTAGCCGGCGTTGTTGACCAGCACGTCGATCCGTCCGAAGCGCTTCCGGGCCTCCTCGAGCGCCGCCCGCGCGGCCCGCGGGTCGGTCACGTCGAGGGCGATCGGGGCGATCCGGTCGCCGAACTCGGCGGCCAGGTCGTCGAGCTGCTCGGGCCGGCGGGCGGTCGCGGCCACGGTGTCGCCGGCCTCCAGGGCGGCGCGGACGAGGGCGCGGCCGATGCCCCGGGAGGAGCCGGTGACGAACCAGGTCTGTTGCGTGCTGTGGGCGTTGTTCTCGGTCATGCACTTAGCAAAACACTGTTGCGTTAATAGTGCAACCCCGTTGCGCTAACATGGGTCGGGTGCACACCGCCGACACCACCGACCCGACCGGGTTCCAGCGCGCCCGGTCCCCGCGGGCCAAGCAGCAGCGGGAGGCCGCCATCCTGGACGCCGCCCGGGCCCTGGGCGCCGAGCACGGCATCCGGCAGGTCACGCTGACCGACATCGCCGCGGCCGTGGGGATGCACAAGTCCGCGCTGCTGCGCTACTTCGAGACGCGGGAGGAGATCTTCCTGCGCCTGACCGCGGCCGACTGGCAGGAGTGGGCGCCCGTCCTGTGCGCCGAGATCGAACTCGTCGACGCCGGCGACGCGGCCGGCGTGGCCGCGGCGTTCGCCCGCACCCTCGCCGCCCGCGGAACGTTCTGCGACCTGCTCGCCCAGGCGCCGATGAACCTCGAACGCAACGTCTCGGTCGAGCGGGTGCGGGAGTTCAAGCTGGTGACCCTGGCCGCGGTCGACGCGATCGTCACCGCGGTCCGCGTGCGGCTGCCGGAGCTGACCGAGGCCGACGGCGTGGACCTGATGGCCGCCGCGACGTCGATGGCCGGCTCGTTCTGGCAGATCGCGACACCGGGGCCGGAGGTCGCCGCGCTGTACCGCGCCGATCCGCGCTTGGCGCACGCGATCGTGGAGGTGGAGCCGCGGCTGGCGCGGATCCTGACGGCGATGCTCGAGGGGATCGTCGCGGCGCGCCGAGGTGAGGCGCCACCGCGCTGAGCCGGGGCCCGCCCCGCAGCCCGTCCTCGGCCGGGGCGCCCGCCCGCCGGGGGTACCACCGAGCGCCGGGTCCATGAGTCAGATGACCGATGCACGCCGGCCGGACCGGCTGACAACCTTGTCGGTCGAGCGGCTCCGCGCCCGCCCGGGCCCCCCGGCCCGCCCCCCCCCCGCCCCCCCCCCCCGGGGCGACCCCCCCCCCCCCAA
>NZ_JBEPAK010000157.1:0-16449 GCF_040298565.1 Kitasatospora sp. NPDC001539
CGGCCTTCTTGATGGCCGCGACGACGAGCTGGCGGTCGCCGTTGGGCTTGACCAGGTCAATGGCCAGGCCGAGGTTGACGTGCTCCGGCCGAGGGTGGCGGCGTTCGCGGCGGTGATGCGCTCGGGGTTGTTGGAGGTCTGGCAGGGCGGCTGCGCGCCGACGTAGAGCGGGATGAGCTGCCAGCCGGCGGCGTGGACGGTGCGGACCCAGGAGGAGGTCAGGTTGGGCTGGGAGCAGCCTCGGTTCTGGCCGCCGATGTAGACGGCGGCCGCGCCGTAGGGCGAAGTGCCGTGCCACGCCTGCATGGTGGTTGCGGACGGCGCGGTGCAGGTGTCGAAGGCCTTGCCGGTGAAGACGGCCGGTCCGCGGGCGGGGGCGGGGACGTTGTTGACCGGGGCTGCGGCCTGACCGGGAGCGCCCGGTGCGGAAGGGGACGCGGCGGAGGACGCCGACGGGGAGGAGGAGGCCGACCGGGAGGAGGAGGCCGACGGGGAGGAGGACGCCGAGGTCAGCGCCGACTTGGTCGGCGTGGGTGAGGCGGACGGCGAGGCGCTCGGGGAACCGGAGGCGCTGGGGCTGCTGGGCGACGTGGCGCCGACGGCGGCGGCGGTCGGGACGCTGTCACGGGCGGCCGCGGGGGCCGTGCTGCCGGCGCCGGGTGAGGAGTTCCCCGCCAGTGCGGTGACGGCGAGCGTTGTCGCGCCCGCGGCCAGGATCACGCCTGCGGCGCTGAACGCGATGGCCTTGTTGCGGCGGGTGGTGGCGCTGGGCTTGCGCTGGTGGGACACGTACCGTCCTCGGGAGGTGGCGTCGGGAGGGAAGGGGGGAAGTGCTGTCACGCGGGACGGGAGGTGGCGTCGAAGCGGGCCAGGCGCCGGCCGCCGAGCTCGCCGAAGAGCAGCGTTGCGGTGAGGAAGCCGGCGACGGTGAGGCCGACGCCGTCCCGGGCGTCCAAGACGGCGAGGTCGAGGACGGCGACGGCAACGGCCGTCCAGACGAGCACCGTCCGCAGCGCCAGGTGGGCCTTGAGCGAGCGGGTGCCTCCGGGCAGTGCCCAGATCACGAGCAGGCCGATGCCGGTCAGGGCCAGGATCGTGTCCCCCCGCCGGGCGCTGCGGTGCCGGCGGTGGTAGCGGTGGAACGCGACCGCGAGCAGCGCCACGAGGAGACCGGCGAGGACGAGCTCAGCCGGGGAGTCGACCAGGGCGACCCAGTGCCAGGCGCCGCCGTCCTTCAGGATCTGATGGTCGGTGACCGGGGTCAGCTGGGGTGCTGCCAGCACCACGACGCCCGTGACGTCTCCGGTGCCGTCCTGGCCGTAGCAGGCGAGGTACGGCGCGCCGTCCACCGGGCCGCCGACGATCTTGACGGTGGCGGCCTCGCCGGCGATGTCCAGGTCGTCGGGCCGGGCCCGGCAGGCGGTCTCGGCTGCGCCCGTGCCGGGGAGGGCCGGCGCCGTGTACGCGAGCGGGCCGTCCTCGTGCCACGAGCGGCTCTGCCAGACGGCGGTGGCGGTGGCGGCGTAGCCGACCAGGAGGAGGGCCAGGACCGCCGTGAACACCCGGAGTCGTCTTGGCGGTATCACGTCTGGCTCCTGTTCGGCGCTGGTTCGGCGCTGGTTTCGGCGCTGGTTCGGCGCTGGTTCGGCGCTGGTTTCGGCGGCGCCCCCGGCGATGCGCCAGTGGTGTTCGGCGGCGCTTCGGCGAGGGACTGTGCACTCGGCCGGGCGACGATATCGCCTGATCAGCGCGGCGACCAACGCGGGCCCCCGTTCACGTCCGGCCAGGGGCTGGGCTGCGACTTGTCGCGCACATGCGCCTATGCTGCCACGGCTGACGACCGGTGCGGTTCGGCGTCGGCTCGACCGATGGCGGAAAGGGACGGGCAATGCGCCGGTACGGACGTGGCATGGTGTGGGGCGGGGTCGTGGTGCTGGTCGCCATCGTGGTGGCCGGGGTCGTGGCCCTGTGGCCGGAGGACGAGGAGAAGCCCAAGATCCCGGTGCGGGCGCGGGAGTACAAGCCCACGCAGGCCTGCCTGCTGACTCCGGCGAGCGGGCTGGCGGACGCGCAGTCGGCGCAGGCGTGGGCCGGTCTCCAGGATGCGTCGGCCAGGACGCACGTCCAGGTCCGCTACCTCGCGGCCGCCGGTGAGGACACCCCGGGCAACGCCGGCCCGTACCTCGCGTCGCTGGCGGTGAGCGGCTGTCAGACGGTGGTCGTGGCCGGTGACACCGGGGTCCAGGCCGCGGTGCAGGAGGCGCACTCGTTCCCCAAGGTCCAGTTCCTGCTCCTCCAGGGCAGCCAAGGCAGCACCCCGACCACCTCCGCCCCCGCGGGTGGCAACACCAAGACCCTGACCGTGACGAACCCGACCGAGGCGCGCGCGCAGGTCGCCTCGGAACTCGAGCAGCTCACCAAGGGCTGACGAACGCTGCGCAACGCGGCGGTGCCCGTTCCCTGATTCCCTGTCGATCGTCCACGAATCCCCAGGTCAGAGGCCTGACCCGCGCTTGACCGCCAGTCGACAATCGTGATCCACTCCGCATGGTTTCTCATTGACAGCCGGTCACCGACCGAGACTTTTGGGGTCTTCATGCGCGCGTGGAAGCCGGTTCGCCGGTTCACCGTATTCCGGAAGCGGCACCGCTTCCGACCATTGATCAGACTGCTCGCGGTCGTGCTGATCGCGACGCTCTCCTCCATCGGAGGCATATCCACGGCCGGGGCCGCCGAGCGCGGATTCCCGGCCTTGCGTCTGTCCTGGGACCAGGTCAAGGACTGGTTCTCGGACGAGCCGGGCAGACCGGGCTTCGGCCCGACTCCCCGTCAGCACTCGGGGACGGCGGCCGGGCGCGGCCACCGGGCCACCACGGACGAGACCCGCGCCGGCGGCGGCCAGGGCCACGCCCCGGGCAAGTCCCCCTCCGAGCTGGACGACTACGCCCCCTACCAGCGCAAGCCCGCCCAGGGGGCGAGCGCGACGCAGACCGGGTTCGACGCGCGCAGCAGCAAGCGGAACGCGGCGAAGTCCAGCAAGACGTCCGACGCGTTCGACAACGCCGACGGTTCCGTCACCCGGAACATCTCCCAGACCCCGATCAACTACCAGGATGCCTCCGGCAACTGGCAGAAGGTCGACACCAGCCTGAAGAACGGTGCGGGCGACGGCCGCTGGCACGAGGCGGCCAACTCCCTCGCGGTGGACTTCGCGCCGAAGGCCGCCGACGCCTCGCTGGCAGCCCTGCGCACCACCGGCGGCCACGCGCTCAGCTACGCGCTGGAGGGCGCGGCCCCGGTCACGGGCACGGCGAACGGCTCGGACGTCAGCTACCCGGGCGTGCTGCCCGAGACCGACCTGGTGCTGACCACCACGCCGACCGGTCTGAAGGAGTCGATCGTCCTGCACTCGGCGAAGGCCGGGAACAGCTGGACCTTCCCGCTGAACCTGGAGGGCCTGGCGCCGCACCAGCAGCAGGACGGCTCGATCAACCTGACGGACGCCGCGGGCAAGACGGTCGAGCAGATCCCGCCGGCCTACGCCTACGACTCCAAGGTCGACCCGCGCTCGGGCGACGCGGCCAGCACCAACGCCGTGCGCTACGAGCTGGTCAAGTCCGCGAGCGGCGGCACCGCGCTGAAGGTCACCCTGGACGAGTCCTGGCTGCGCAGCAAGGACCGCCAGTTCCCGATCACCGTCGACCCGACCGTGACCGACGGCTGGACGACCGCGTACGCCCAGAGCGGCAACAACACCGACCACTCGTACGAGCAGTTCATCAAGATCGGCTCGTACGACAGCGGCACCAACAAGGCGAACAGCTTCATCAACCACTGGTACCAGAGCTGGGACGGCTCCGGCGTCACGGTCACCTCGGCCACGCTGAAGCTGTTCGAGACCTGGGCCTCGACCTGTGCCTCGCCGCAGCGCTTCGACGTCGCGCTGGTCACCCAGCCGTGGACGCCGAGCCAGGTCCAGAACTACCCCGGACCGAGCTTCGGTGCCTCGATCGGCAACGCCTCGCCGACGCTGACCAACGCCTGCACCAACACCACCGCCAACCCGGCGGTCGGTGACTGGGTGTCGGTGCCGCTGTCCACCTCGGCCCTGCAGGGCTGGATGAACGGCACGACGCCGGACTACGGCCTGGCCGTGTACGCCGCGACCAACGACGCCCTGCACTGGAAGAAGTTCGGCTCCTTCATGGACCCGAACAAGGGCCCGTACATGCAGGTGACGTACACCGGCAACTCCGGTCCCCAGGTGTACTCGCAGTACCCGAGCAACAACGCCGTCGCCTACACGACCACCCCGGAGCTGACCGCCTGGTCGGCGGGGGCGAACTCGACGGGCGCCAGCAGCACGCTGAAGTACGACTTCACCGTCTACGACAACACCAACACCAAGATCGCCGACTCCGGCCAGATCGCGGCCGGTGACTGGGTGGTGCCCGCGGGCAAGCTGTCCTGGGGCAAGACCTACTACTGGCAGGTGCAGTCCTACGACGCCGGGATCTGGTCGCCGTCCAACGGCCTGTACGCGCTGAACATCCAGGTGCCGCAGCCGCTGATCACCTCGGGGCTGTCGCAGAACAGCAGCGAGCACGGCTTCGACGCGTCGATCGGCAACTACACCACCTCCGACACCGACGCCGACGTCTCCACCGCCGGTCCGCCGCTGTCGGTGGTGCGCGACTACAACTCCCGCGACCCGCGCTACACCGGCGCGTTCGGCGCCGGGTGGTCGAGCGTCTTCGACTCCCGCGCCACCGAGCAGTACAACGCCGCGGGCCAGGTGACCGGCGTGGTCGTCACCTACCCCAACGGCGCGCAGGTCGGATTCGGCAAGAACGGCGACGGCACCTTCAGCCCGCCGTCGGGGCGCTTCGCCACCTTCAAGCCGGTCACGGGCGGGTACTCGCTCACCGACAAGAACAGCAACGTCTACACCTTCACCCAGTCGCTGGGCTCGGGCGGCTACGGCGTCACCGCGATCACCGACGCCAACAACCGCTCCATCACCTACACCTGGGCGAACAACCAGATCACCGACATGACCTCCCAGGTCTCCGGGCGCGCCCTGCACCTGACCTGGGCGAGTCCGTCGGGGGCGAGCGCGGCGCACGTGGCCACGGTCTCCACCGACTCGCTCGGCAGCCCCGGCCCGCTGACGTGGACCTACAAGTACACCGGTGACCAGCTCACCGCGGTGTGCCGGCCCTCCGACGCGACGCACTGCGCCGCCTACGACTACACCTCCGGATCGCAGTACCAGAACGCGATCATGGACCTGGGGCCGCAGAACTACTGGCCGATGTCGGAAGCCGCCGGTGCCACCACGGCCGCCGACGCCGTCATCGCCAACCAGGCCAACGGCAACGCCTCGTACACCAACGTGACCCTCGGCCAGGCCGGCGGTCAGCTGGCGGGCTCCACCGCGACGGTGGCCGGGTTCAACGGCACGTCCTCCTACATGGCGCTGCCCCAGAACACCGGCAACGCGGCGAACTCCGGCGCGCTGTCGCTGTGGTTCAAGACCTCCACCGGTCCGGGTGTGCTGTACTCGTACGCCTCCACGCCGATCACCGCCGGGAGCGCGTCGGGCTACTACACGCCGTCGATCTACGTCGGCTCGGACGGCAAGCTGAACGCCGAGTTCTGGTACAGCGGCGGCGCCGCCCCGATCACCAGCAGCGCGCCGGTCACGGACGGCAAGTGGCACCACGTCGTCCTGTCGGCGGCCGGCAACACGCAGTCGCTGTTCCTGGACAACAACCAGGTCGGCACCCTGTCGGGCACCGTCTCCATCCAGAGCGCGGTGGCCTTCGGCGCGAACCAGCCCTACGACTACATCGGCGCCGGGTTCCTCGGCGGCAGCTGGCCGGACCAGCCCAACACGGGCAACGGCACGGTCAGCTACTTCAACGGCCAGATCGCGAACGTGGCCTGGTACAACCGCCCGCTGGTGTCGGCCGACGTCAACGCGCTCTACCAGTACGCCGCCCACCCCGCGAGCCTGCTGAGCAGCATCAAGCGTCCGTCGGGCAAGGTGTTCAACACCATCGAGTACGACCCGGCGACCACCACGGTCACCAAGGTCACCGACGAGAACGGCGGCCCCTGGAAGATCGCCGCCCCGACCGTGACCGGCTCCTCGCAGACGTACCGCGGTTCCGTCCTGGGCAGCGCCCCGGCCGGGTACTGGCGCCTGGGCGACGCGGCCGGAGCGTCCGCGGCCACCGACGAGGTCCGCGGCGGCACGGCCACCTACAACGGCGTCACCCTCGGGACCGCCGGGCCGTTCTCGGACAACACCGCGGCGACCTTCAACGGCACCTCGTCCTACATCCTGCTGCCCAACACGGAGCACCTGAACAGCGGGCCCAACTCCGTCGAGATGTGGTTCAACATGCCGGCGGGCAACACCGCCGGTGGCACCCTCTTCGACTACGCGACCAACCCCCTCGGGGGGTCGCAGAGTTCCTGGGTCCCGTCCCTGTACGTGGGCACCGACGGCAAACTGCGCGGCGCGTTCTGGGGCCTGCCCCAGATCACCAGCGGCGCCCCGGTGAACGACGGCAAGTGGCACCACGTGCTGCTCAGCGGAAGCCCGACCACGCTGACCCTGTACCTGGACGGCCAGTCGGCCGGCAGCTCGACCGGCACCTTCCAGCCGAGCCCGTCGAACTACGTCTACGTCGGCGCGGGCTACGCGTCGCAGTGGAACAGCGCGCCGAGCAACGCGAACGGCTACTTCCCCGGCTCGATCGCCGAGGTCGCGTTCTACAACTCCGCGCTCTCCGCGCAGGAGGACGCGAACCACTTCGCGGCGGGCAAGAACTCCACCGGTCTGCTGCCGGTGAAGTCCGTGGTGGTCACCGACCCGGTGAACGCCACGGAGACCACCCGGTACGACGTCGTCAACGGCAACCGCACCCTGTCCCACACCGACGGCGTGGGCAGCACGGTCAGCTACGGCTACGACACCAGCGGGTTCCAGAGCACGACCGTCGACCCGAACGGCGTCATGAGCCGCACCGGCCACGACCCGCGCGGCAACACGGTCTCCGTCACCAACTGCCAGAACCAGCAGTCCAACACGTGCTCGACGCAGTACTTCACGTACTTCCCGGACGACACGAGCGCCCAGCTGACCACGGCGGACGCCCGCAACGACGTCATGCTCACCTCGCGCGACGGCCGTTCGGCCTCGGCCACCGACAACACCTACCTGACCTCCTACACCCTCGACGCCGCGGGCAACCGCACCGGTGTCACCACCGCCGCCGTACCGGGCTCCCCGAACGGGCGCACCACCACCACGGTGTTCTCGGACGGCACCGCCACCTTCCCGGCGGCGGACAGCGGCACCGTGCCCAAGGGCCTGCCGGTGTCGACGACCTCACCCGGTGGGGCGGTCAACCAGGTCGCGTACTTCCACAACGGCGACGTGGCCTCCACCACCGACCCGACGGGCCTCGTCACCAAGTACACCTACGACCCACTGGGCCGGGTGCTGACCAAGACCGTCGTCTCGGACACCTACCCGAACGGTCTGGCCACCTCGTACGTCTACGACGGCGACGGCGAGGTGACGCAGGAGACCAACCCCCCCATCACCGACCGCGTCACCGGCGCCATCCACACCGCGCAGGTCTCCACCGTCTTCGACTACGACGGCAACGTCACCTCGCAGACGGTCGCGGACACCACCGGCGGTGACTCCCCGCGCACGCAGACCACGGTCTACGACGCGTACAACCACGTCCAGTCGCGCACCGACGCCAACGGCAGCGTGCCCGGGGCGACCAACGGCGGCACGACGACGTACAGCTTCGACGGCATGGGCGAGATGGTGAAGGAGGTCGGCCCGACCGGGACCACGACCACCTTCCAGTACGACGCCAACGGCCACCTGCTGTCGAAGACCCTCAACGGCTACACGGGCGACCCGGTCGCGCCGTCCGCCGCGACCAACCTGGTGGAGTCCTCACGCGCCTACGACCCGGCCGGCCGGCTGGCGTCGATCACGGACTCGATGGGCAACACCACCTCCTACACCTACACCGACAACGGCCTGCCGGCCACCGTCACCAGGAAGGACCCGACCGGACAGAGCTCCTTCCAGCTGGAGTCCAACACCTACGACGCCGCCGGGAACCTCATCCAGAAGACCACCGGCAACGGCGCCACCGTCACCCAGTACCAGGTCGACGCCGCCTCCCGGGTGGCGAGCACGACCGTGGACCCGACCGGCGTCAACCGCGTCACCCAGGTCTCCTACACACCGGACGACCTGGTCGCCACCACGCGCCAGACCGACTCCTCCGGCGCGGACCGCACCATCAGCAAGACCTACGACCCGATGGGCCGCCCGCTCACCGAGACCCTGCACGGGGACGCCTCCGGCCACCCGGCCGGCTGGTGGCAGCTGAACCAGAGCTCGGGCACGACGGTCACCGACCAGTCGGGCAACGGGAACACCGCGTCCGTCTCGGGCAACGTCACCTGGTCGGGCGGGGCCGCCGGCTTCGACGGCTCCGGCGGAACGATCTCCACCAACGGCCCGGTGCTCAACACCACGTCCTCGTACACCGTGTCGGCCTGGGTCAACCTGACCGACAACACGGCCTACCACTCCTTCGTCACCCAGGGCGGCACCAACGTCCCGTCCTTCTACCTGCAGTACTCCAAGGCGTTCGGCGGCTGGACATTCATCGCGAACAGCTCGGACGCGACGAACCCGACCGCCTACTACTCGGCCCACACGTCCTCGGCCGCGCTCAACACGTGGACCCACCTGGTCGCCACGTTCGACGCGTCCAACGGCACGATGAGCCTGTACGTCAACGGCGCCCTGGGGGCGACGGGGAACAACCCGAGTCCGTGGACGGGCACCGGCGGGCTGACCATCGGGGCCTCCAAGACGCCCAACAACGGCACGTTCGACAAGGACACGGGCCAGGTCGCGAACGTCCAGGTCTACCAGCGGGCCATCAGCGCCGCCGAGGCCCAGACGCTCTACACCAACGGCCAGAACGGCGGTTCCGTCGGCTCGTCCAACACCCAGACCACGAAGTGGACGTACGACAAGCGGGGCCTGCCGACCTCCGTCACCGACCCCAACTCCAACACCACCCAGTTCTCGTACGACGAGGCGGGCAACCTCGCGGTGACCACGGCCCCGGCCGTGTCCGTCGAGGCGGTCGGCGGCACCGCGGTGACCGCCCGTCCGGTGACCACCAGCGGCTTCAACACCTTCGGTGAGGCCGTGGAGGAGCTCGACCCGAACGGGAACGAGACCACCCTCGCCTACGACGCCAACGGGCAGAAGGTCTCCGAGACACTGCCCGTCTACACGGCCCCCGGCTCCAGCAGCCCGGTCAACGGCCAGAGCACCTGGACATACGACGCCGACGGCAACGTGCTGTCCACGACCCGCCCAGGCGGAGAAAGCGTCCGGTACACGTACACGCAGCTCGGCGACGTCGCCCAGGTCACCTCGCCGGACGGCAGCACCACCCATGCCGTCTACGACACCAACGGCGAGAAGCTGTCGGTGACCGACGGCAACGGCGCGGTCACCCAGGCCACGTACGACTGGATGGGCCGTCACGTCACCTCGACGAAGCTGGAGCGCTACCCGACCAACCAGACGCTCACCAGCACCAGGTCCTACGCGGTCACGCCCGGCAACCCCTACGGCGCGTTCGTCTCCTCCGAGACGAGCGAGACCAACGTGACCACGACCTACGGCTACAACCGGGTCGGCGAGCAGACCCAGGTCACGGACGGGGCGAACAACACCACAACGGTCGCCTACGACTTCGTGGGTCGTCCGTACAGGACGACGGCGGCCGACGGCACCTACGGCCAGACCACCTACACCGCCGCCAACCTGGCCGCGTCCCACAAGGAGTACGACGCCAACAACAATCTGCTGACGCAGATCTCCTCGGTCTACGACGGCAACGGCAACGCGACCTCGTTCACCGACGCCAACGGCCACACCACGCAACTGACGTACGACGCGAGCAACATGGTGACGCAGGAGATCCAGCCGGTCTCGGCGACCTCCTCGATCACCACGTCGTTCGGCTACAACGCGGCGGGCCAGCGCACCCGGTACACCGACGGCCGGGGCAACTCCTGGTACTACGCGTACACCTCCCGTGGCCAGCTGGCCACGGTCCAGGAGCCCGGCACCGGCATATACAACTCGGCCGACACCACCACCACGACCTACGCGTACGACGCCAACGGCCGCACCGCCTCCCAGACACTTCCGGGCGGGGTGTCGGTGTCCTTCGGCTACGACAAGGTCGACAACCTGCTCACCTCCACGGGCACGGGCGCCGAGGCGGCGACCGCGACCCGCTCGTTCACCTACGACAACGCGGGCCAGATCCTGACCGCCGCCACCTCCAGTGCCGGCACCCTGGGCAGCCCGGACTACCAGGCGGCCACCAGAGAGACGTTCACCTACAACGACCGCGGGGCGCTGCTGACGGCCTCCGGTTCGGGCGGCTCGTCCTCGTTCGCCTACAACGGCGCGGGGCAGCTGACCTCCCGCACCGACGCCGCCGGCACCACCGGCTACGGCTACGACACGGCCGGACGCCTGCAGTCGGTGAACGACCCGACCACCGGAACGCAGCTGACCTACGGCTACAACAAGCTCAACCAGGTCTCGTCGATCACCTACGGCTCGCTCGGCAACGTGCGCACCTACGGCTACGACGCCCTGCACCGCCTGACCTCGGACACCCTGGCCAAGGGGACGACGACCCTCGCCTCCATCGCCTACGGCTACGACAACAACGGCAACCTGACCAGCAAGAACACCACCGGAGTCACGGGAGCGTCCAACAACACCTACGGCTACGACTGGGCAAACCGCCTCACGTCGTGGAACAACGGCACCACCAACACCGCCTATGCGTACGACGCCTCGGGCAACCGCATCCAGGCCGGCTCCAACGTGTTCACCTACGACGCACGTGACCAGCTGACCTCGGACGGCGTGCACACGTACACGTACTCGGCACGCGGCACGATGACCCACGACATCACCGCCGCAGGCAGCACCACGCTGGCCTCGGACGCCTACGGGCAGCAGGTGGTGGCCGGCACGCAGTCGTACACCCACGACGCGGCCGGACGGAACATCACCGACACCACCAGCGGCGCCACGACGCGCACGTTCTCGTACTCCGGTGCGGGCAACATCGTCGCCTCCGACGGCGACTACACCTACACCTACGACACAGGAAACGGGCTCATCGGGCTGAATACCGCCGGGGCCACGTCGACCGCGACCGGCCAGCTGGCCGTGCTCGACCAGCACAACGACGTGGTGGGCACCTTCGCGCCGACCGGCACCGCCCTGACGACCTCCGCCACCTACGACCCGCTGGGCGCCGTCACGGCCAACAGCGGCCTGCCCGGGCACCTGGGCTTCCAGTCCGGTTGGACGGAGAGCTCCACCAACCTGGTGGGCACCGCCTCGCGCTGGTACAACCCGCGCACGGGCGTGTTCCTCAACAAGGACACCGTCTCGACCAACCCGGTGCCGAACTCGGCGGCGGCGAACCCGTTCGCCTACGTCGCCGACAACCCGCTCTCTGCGGGCGACCCGTCCGGCCACTGCCCGTGGTACCTGCCGGATTCGGCCTGCAAGATCGCCAACAAGGTGGTCAGCGCGGTCGACAGCGGCGCCCACTGGGTGGCCGACAAGGTCGAGAGCGGCGCCTCCTACGTCGCGGACAAGCTCGACGAAGGGGCCCACTGGGTCGCCAACAAGGTCGAGTCCGCGGCAACGTACGTCGGGCAGGCCGTGGTCAGCACGGCGCGGTCGGCCTACCACCACGTCAAGGACGCCTACCACCGGACGTACCACTACGTGCAACGCGTCCACCACTGGGCCGTACGAACAGTCAGACGCGTCTACCACGCAACAGTCCGGGTCGTGAAACACGCCTACCACGCGGCCAAGGCCGCTGCCAAGCGCGTCGTCCAGGTCGCCCACAAGGCTGCGGGCGTGGCCTACAAGGCCGCGCGCACCGCGTACAAGGCGACGGTCCACGCGGCGAAGACCGCGGCGACCTTCGTCAAGCACCACGCCGCCGCGATCACTTCGTTCGTGGTCTCCACCGCCGTGTTCGCCGGCTGCGAGGCCCTGACCGGCGGCGTCGGCTCCATCGGCTGCGCCGCGGCCGCGGGAGCGGCAGGAAGCCTGGTCACCCAGGGCTTCCAGTGCGCCCAGAAGGGCGGCTCGGCCTGCAGCGCCGGCGCGTTCGGCAAGTCGGCACTCGAGGGTGCCGCTGAAGGCGCCGTCGGCGGGGCCCTCGGCAAGCTCGGCGGCGCGATCATCGGCAAGGTCGCCCCCAAGGCGATGGAAGCCGTGGGCGGTCTGTTCGGCAAGGGCGCCACCGAAGCCGCGGACGTCGCAGCCGAGGACGCCACCCAGGCGGCGAGCCGTCAGGCCGGGGCCAGGGCGGCCAGGTCCGAGTCGGAAGCCGGAGGCAGCTGCCCCGTGCCCCACAGCTTCACGGGCGCCACGCCGGTCCTGATGGCCGACGGCACCAGCAAGCGGATCGACCAGATCAAGATCGGCGACCAGATCACCAACGCCGTCCCCGACCAGAACGGGACGCAGACCCACACCGTCACCAACGTCATCGTCACCACCACCGACCATGACTTCGCCGACGTCACCGTCAAACCGACCCGTACCGGGATCACCGAGGAGCACACCAACCCGACCCGCACCACCGAGGCCGCCCAGGCCAAGCAGACCGACCAGGCCAAGCAGGACGGGATCCCGCTGGGCAAGAGGATCTGGCAGCGCGCCGGCCTCGCCCTGGCAGCTTCCCTCGCTGCCGCCACCCTGATCGGCGTCAACCACCAGCCGGCCGACACGACCGCCCCGGTCGCCTACGCCGCCTCGACCACCAGCACCGCTGGTGACACCACGGGTGACACCAACGACCCGGCCGTCAGTGCCGACGGTGGCACCATCCACACCACCTTCCACCACCCCTTCTACAACCAGACCCAGGCCGCCTTCGTCGACGCCAAGGATCTCCGCCCCGGCGACGTCCTCCAGACGCCGACCGGCACCGCCCAGGTCACCGACGTCCGCCTCTACCACGCCGACACCACCACCTACGACCTCACCATCGGCGACCTCCACACCTACTTCGTGGAGGCCGGGGCCACAGCGGTCCTGGTTCACAACATCGGCGGACCGGCCTGCGAGGAAGCCGGACTGGCAGCAGCCGAGCGCGCGGCAAGCGCGTTCGCCAAGCCCGGCAAGGCCACCGGGGCCCTTCACGTCGAAGGGCGCGGATGGTTCCCGAGTCCGCTCTCCTCGGGCAGCAGGAACATCCACCCCCTGGCAGCGCAGCGTGCGCCCGGCACCCAGATGGGGTTTGCGCACCACCTGGAATCCCAGGTCGCGGCGATGATGCACCAGGATGCGGAGATGAAGAGTGCCACCCTCTTCATTCATTTCGACGAGTCGGTGGCGGCTGAGGATCGGAGGGTCTGCAGCACCTGTTCCAAATGGCTTGAGGACATGCTCCCGACGGGGCATACGCTAAACGTCATATACAAGGACATCAACGGTGTGATCCAACGACCGAAACCCTTTGTCGGAAACTAGTAAAGAGGAAATGAGGCCGGACCCGCTCAGCGCGGGCCCGGCCTCACTCTGTCCCGAAGCAGGCTACCCAAGCCACTTCACGTTGGCCATCTCCCTGAGCCCGGACAGAGCCTCAGCCTTCGGGGCTGCAATGTCCACGTCCCACCCAGGGCCATCTTCACACCGAATGATCTGTGCGAGGACATCGCCGCGCATGAAGATCCGATATCCGGGCACCGGCCACTGCCAAGCACCGAAATCCACTTCTTCCGCAGAGCCGAGGATGCCCTGCACGAGCTCGTCGGGAACCAGGGATGCCCGCATCCTGGTGTCCGCTCCGAAGAGCACCTCCATCACGGTTCGGTGCTTCAGGAACTCTGCCATGGACTCGGAATTCGACTCCCATGGCTCGTCGAACTCTGCATTGAAAACGCGATCCGGCATAGCCGGATCAAAGCTCCAGTACCATTCCCCGCCGCAATCCGACATAAAGATCGCCTTGCCATCGGAGACCTTGATGTTATCGGGCGGAGTCATTCTCGTGACGAAGGAAAGATCTACATCCCATTTCGAGACAAGCTCATGCCATTCACGCAACGCCCTGGGAAGCCAGTCGCAGCTCTCGGGCAGGGGTTTTTCGTCTGCCGCCGGAGGCCCAAACCATGCGGCCAGAAACCGGGGCAGTTCAATGCTGGCAGGATCTATCATGGGCCAATGATCGCACAGACCGTAAGCTTGATCTTTAACCTCGCGCGGCGAGGTGGGCCGAGCGTGGGTTCGCGTTTACGGTTTTGCCCACGTCGCGGCGAGGCGCCGGCTTGCGGTTCCTCGAACCCGGAGGCCGTCCCGGGCCCGGGCCGAGAGGGTTTCGGCACGCGGGCCGGAGTGAGGATCTTCACGCGGATGTTGCGGAACCTCGGCGGACCCGGGCCGAGGTCGACTTCGCTCTGGCAGCGGGCGTTCCCAGGGCGGGCAGGTTGCACGGAAGTGCGGCGCCGTCCAGCCGAGGGCGCCCTTGAGCAGGCGGAAGGTGTGCTCAAGGTCGGACCTGCGCAGAAAGGTGCGCCAGATCCAGTCCAGATGGACGGTGCCGACCATCCACGGGGCGATGTACGGGCGGCCTCGCCAGGAGATGCCGTTCGTCGTGATCGTGCGGGTACGGCCGTCGTCCTCCAAGGCGAAGAACGCGAGATGCTCGGGCGGGACGTCGCGCAGCGGCGTCGGGTCGGCGTTCCACGCTTCGAGGGAGGTCAGGCCGTCCGGGGCGGCCGGGTGGTGCTCGGTGTTCCACCAGCGCACCCAGTCCAGGAGGAGCGCGACGAACGCGGCAAACGTCAGCGGCGGCGCGTCCGGATCGGCGCTCCGGCCTCCGGTGAGCCTTTGGCAATGGGTGTAGCGCGGCAGGGAGACGAGGAACATCTCCTCGACCGCGTCGTTCAGCGCCTCGACCGTGCCCTTGAGGTGCGGGCTGTAGGCGGGCAGGTCATGGACGGGGACGGCGAAGGCGCCGAGCGCGGCGGTCACCGTGGCACACAGGAACTCCTTGCCCCGGTCGACGCGTACCTGGGCAGGAAGGCCGCCGACGGGGCCGAACGGTTCGGTGCGGGTGATCGAGGTACGCAGCGCGGCCAGCACCGCCTCTCTCGACGAGGCGTGCGGTGTGACGGCCAGGCCGAGGATGTACGTGGTGGCGCAGTCGATGAACCACGTGATCCACGGACACGCCAACTCGCCCTCGACATCGACCTGCACCGGCACGTGCTTGTGGTCACCCTCCCAGCACGCGTTCCTCCACAACACCGGCCGCTTCCCGAACACGTCATGCGCCCGCCGCGCTGCTTCCCCGCCGCACAGACCCGCCCGCTCCCCCACCGACAACTCCCTGCGCACCGCCCGCCGCAGGGCCCGCAGCGACGGCGCAACGACCGTGGGATCGCCGACGGCTTGGGCGGAAAGCTCGCGGTGAACCGCGGCGGTGTTCCCGCCCCAGAAAGCCAACAGACGCCGGACCTCCAGGGTGATCGCCGTACGCTCGCGCGGGCGGGACGAGAGCCGTCCTTCCGTGCGGGCGGCGGCCAGCCAGTACCAGACCGCCCGCTCCGTCACCCCCATCGCCGAGGCGAACAACCGCACGTGAGCGGTCGTCAACTCACCCCGGCTGTCCCGATCCATCAACCGGGCCACCGATCCCTCACGCCCCAACACGACGGCCGGTCCTGACTGCCGCGGATTGGGTGACGAAGGCTGGTTGGCCAGTTCCGACATCACGCCACCTCCGGTCCGCTGAAACGATGCTGTCGTCCGACGGAAGCGAGACTGTCCGCGGACCGACCGCTCATCCCGACACGCCGACCAGCACCACACGATGGACGGAACCACCTCAGGCGCCGTCTTTCAGCGGGAGCAGCGCATCCGAAAGCCGGGGCCTTCGGCAGCCGGAGCCGGGGGGTGAGGACGACGGCATCGTTCAGCAGCACGACGTGGCTCGTTGCAGCTGTCCCTGGGACACCGCCGGGCGCGTCTCGTCAGCACGCCACGGTCTACTCCCCTGGGGTCTGCACGAGGACTAGCGAGACGGGCGGGTGGCCCTCACTGGTGCGGAGCTGGTGACCCGGCAGAGCTGGAGTCCTGGTGGCGGTCACCCTTGCCTCGGCCTGGAGGGAAATAGCGTTGCTCACACCCCTGGCCTCCGTGGCACCCTGACCGGGCGTGGTCGTGTCCCTTGATGTGGTGGAGCGGTCGCATGCCAACGGTCATGCGGTGGGCGGAAGTTCATCGTGGGTGGGGTAGATCTGTTCCATGCT
>NZ_JBEPAK010000158.1:0-16373 GCF_040298565.1 Kitasatospora sp. NPDC001539
GGAGGGGGAGGCGCTGCAGGGGAGCGCCTCCCCCTCCGGGCGTTCGCGGCGGGAGATAACCCCTCCTCCCGCCGCCACCGGCTATGGCATGCTCGCCTCCATGCAGCAGATATCGGTCAGTCCCGTCTTCGTCGGCCGCGGCAGCGAGATCACCGAACTGACCGACGCGCTGCGGCGGGCGGGCACCGGCAGCCCCCAGGCCGTCCTCATCGGCGGCGAGGCGGGCGTCGGCAAGACCCGGCTGCTGGAGGAGTTCCTGCACCGGGCCTGCGGCACCGGAGCGGTCACCACGCTCGGCAGCTGTCTGGAGGTCGGCGCCGAGGGCCTGCCCTACGCGCCGCTGGCCGCCGCGCTGCGCCGGCTGCACCGCTCGCTCGGCGCCGAACTGGAGGCGGCCGCGGCCGGCAGCGAGGGGCACCTCGCCCGGCTGCTCTCCGAGTTCGGCGAGACGGACGGCGAACCCAACGACGAGTACGGCCGGGCCCGGCTGTTCGAGCACACCGCGAGACTGTTCGAACGGCTCGGCGCGGAGCGCACCCTCGTCCTCGCCGTCGAGGACCTGCACTGGTCCGACCGCTCCACCCGCGAGCTGCTGGCCTTCCTGGTGCGCACCCTGCACCGCTCCCGGGTGCTGCTGGTCGCCACCTACCGCACCGACGACCTGCACCGCCGCCACCCGCTGCGGCCCTTCCTCGCCGAGCTCGAACGGCTGCGCACCGTCCAGCGGTTGGAGCTGGAGCGGTTCGGCCGCCGGGAGGTCGCCGCCCAGCTGGCCGGCATCCTCGGCACCGCCGACCCCGACCGCCAGCTGGTGGACCGCATCCACCGGCGCTCGGAGGGCAACCCGTTCTTCGTCGAGGAGCTGGCCACCGCCTTCCAGGACGGCTGCGGCGCCGGGCTGACCGACTCGCTGCGGGACATCCTGCTGGTCCGGGTCGAGGGCCTCTGCGAGGAGGCCCAGCGGGTGGTGCGGATCGCCGCCGAGGGCGGCTCCCACGTCGAGCACGCGCTGCTGGCCGCTGTGCTGGAGGACGACGAGGAGGAGCTGATCGAGGCGCTGCGGGCGGCCGTCGGGGCCAACATCCTGCGCCCGGACAGCGAGGGCGACGGCTACCGCTTCCGCCACGCGCTGGTCCGCGAGGCGGTCTCGGACGACCTGTTGCCCGGTGAACGGCACCGGATCAACCGCAAGTTCGCGCTCGCCGTGGAGGCGCGGCCGCACCTCGTCCCCGGCGACGCGCTGCCCGCCCGGCTGGCCAACTACTGGTACCAGGCGCACGATCCCGCCCGGGCGCTGCCGACCGCCCTGGAGGCCGCCCGCGCGGCCCGCCGCCGCAACGCCTTCGCCGAGCAGCTCGGCATGCTGGAACGCGCCCTGGAACTGTGGGACATGGTCTCCGAGGAGGTGCTGGCGCACACCCTGCGCCCGTACGACTGGGCCGAGACCTACCCGCCCGGCGCCTGCGACGGCGACGCCGCCGGCGCGGAGCGCGACCGCATCCAGCTGGTCGACGTGCTGGCCGAGGCGGTGGTCGCGGCCCGGCGCTGCGGGGACCGCGAGCGCGGCCTGAGCCTGGCCAAGCGCGGGATCCGGCTGGTCGACGAGTCCGAGCACCCGGCGCGCGCGGCCTGGTTCCGGATCAACCGGGCCCGGATGCTGGGAAGCCTGCGCCGCTCCGGGGACGACGAGGAGATCGCCCGCGCGCACCGGCTGGTCGAGCACCTGCCGCCGTCCGCCGTGCAGGCCGAGGTGTTCGCGATGGCCGCCGCGACGGCGCTGCTCAAGACGGCGGGCCCGGAGCACATCGCGTTGGCCGAGCGGGCGATCGGGATCGCCCGGCAGGTCGGCGCGCACGCGGTCGAGGTGCACGCCCGGATGACCCTCGGCGGCCTGCGCCACGGCGTGCAGGGCGATGCCGAGGGCGGCCTCGCCGAACTGGTCGCGGCGGTCGAGGCGGCCCGCGGACTGGGCGTGCCGGACCTCCTGCTGCGCGGCCTCAACAACCTGGCCAGCGTGCAGCGCGAGCTGGGCCGGGCCGAGGAGGCCGTCCGGCTGGCCCGGGAGGGCCTGGACTTCGCGGACGGCAACGGTCTGCTGCGCAACATCGGCACGATGCTGACCGGCAACCTGGTCGAGGCGCTGCTCGACCTCGGGCGGACGCAGGAGGCCGCCGAGGTGCTCTCCGCCTGCGAGCTGACCAGTCTGAGCGGCACCCACGCCGAGTTCCTGGACCGGCTGCGCGGCGAACTCGCCCTGCTGGAGGGGGACCTGCCCGCCGCCGCGGCCATGCTGGCGCAGGCCCGGGCGGCCAACCGGGTCGGCCAGGCGCAGCACAGCGTGCCGATCGGCCGGCTGGCGCTGCGGATCGCCGCGTACGGCGGGCGGCCGCTGGAGGCCCGGGCCGAACTGCTCGCCGCGCTGGCCGGGGACGGGCGGGTCGGCCACGATGCCGACGTCTACCCGCTGCTGGTGGAGGCCGCCGGGGCGGAGGCGGACAGCCGCGGCCTGCCGGAGGCCGAGGAGGGGCGGGCCGGGGCGCTGGCCGCGATCGCCGCGGCGGCCACCGAACTGCGCCCCCGGGTGCCGCTGCACCACGGCTGGGCCCGGCTGCTGGACGCCGAACTGTCCCGCGCCCGGGGCTCGGACACGCCCGGGCAGTGGGCGGAGGCGGTCACCGTGCTGCGGGAGGCCGGGCTGCCGTACCCGCTGGCACTCGCCCTGCTGCGGGCCGGTGAGGCCGAGGTGCACGCCGGGCGGCGCGAGGCGGCGGCCGAACTGCTGCGCGAGGCGGCCGAACTGGCGGCCGGTCGGAGCGACCGGGTGCTGGGGGCGTGGATCGGCGCCCTGGCCGAGCGGGCCGGGCTGAACCTGGCCCCCGCGGGACAGCCGGCCGCCGCACCCGCGCCGACCGGGGCTCCGGGGGAGTCCTTCGGCCTCACCCCCCGTGAGCGGGACGTGCTCCGATTGCTCGCGCGCGGCTGGACCAACCGGCAGATCGCCGAGGAGCTGTACATCTCTCCGAAGACCGCAAGCGTGCACGTGTCCAACATCCTCGGCAAGCTCGGGGTGGGCGGTCGCGGCGAGGCGGGCGCGCTGGCCCACCGGCTGCGGCTGTTCCCGGACGATCTGGCCCCGGTCGGCCGCTGAAACCGCAGGTCGCCGCAGGTGCCCGGAGCGGCGGCGACCGGGCCGGGCAGGGGGGCCGAGCGCCGTCGCGTGCTCCCGTGCGCGCCGCGTGAGCCCCTGCCCGCGCGCCGCCGCCAACCGAGCCGATCCGTCGGAATCCGGTGCACCCACCCACCCCCGCGCCATTACTCTAAGTTGAATGCGCGTGTCGTTGAGTGACGGAATTGGTGTAGGGTCCCGACCGGGAGCATCGGTGCGGTGCGGCGCCCGGAAGGCCGCCCACCCCCTGGGCCGCCGTCCTGACGGTGCGCCAGGTCACCGCGTACGGCCGAGATGTGCGCGGCCGGTGGCCCGTGGTCGGGGCACCGGGCCCCGGGCCGGAGGGGGAGAGGCCGAGTGAGCTCCACCGACACGGTGCTGCCCGGGGCCGGACGGCCGGACGTACCGCCCGCCGACACGTCCGCCCCCGAACCACCGGAACCCGCCGCGCGCGGCCCGCTGCACCGGCTCCTGGAGAGCCGCACGCTGCCCGGCCTCGCCCTGGGCGGGCTCTGCCTGGCCTACGCGCTGGGTGCCGCCGCGGGCTGGGGCTCGCGCCAGCTCTCCATCTTCATGGGCGACTTCGGCCTGGCCGCGGCAGCCCTGGCGGCCGCGCTGTCCTGCCTGGTGTACGGCTGCACGGTCGGCGGCCACGCCCGCCCCGCCTGGCTGCTGTTCGGCCTCTCCTCGCTCACCGTCGCCTTCGGCAACGGCACCTGGGGATGGTACGAGCTGGTCGAACGCACCGCGCTGCCGCCCGACTCGCTCGCCGCGTACGTCTTCCTGCTGTTCGCCCCGCTCGCCATCACCGGCGTCCTGGTGCTCGCCCAGCGCCCGCGCTCGGCGGCCGGCTGGCTCTGCCTGCTGCTCGACGGCTGGCTGATCGCCGGCTCGCTGTTCACCCTCAGCTGGAGCCTGGCGCTCGGCCGGATCGCGGCCGGCGAGGCCGGCTCCCCGCTGCGCATCGCCCTCAGCCTGGCCTACCCGGTGCTGGACATCCTGCTGGTCAGCCTCGTCGTCGGCCTGCGCTTCGGTGGCCGGGACGGCAACCGGGCGGCCGTGCACACCGCGATGCTGGCCCTCGCCGTCACCGTGCTGTGCGACGCCCTGTTCACCTCCCCGCAGCTGCGCAGCACCTACCACTCCGGCGAACTGCTGGACGCCGGCTGGTTCTCCGGCAGCCTGCTGCTCGCCTGGGCGCCGTGGTCGCAGCGCTGGCGGCGGCCGCTGCGCGAGCACCCCTCGGCCGGCGGCCTGCCGCGCCGCCGGGTGGCCACCACCTTCAGCGCGATCACCCCGTACGCAGCGGCCGCGGTGTGCACCGCCGGGATCCTCTACAACGCGCTCGGCGGGCGCCAGCTGGACCGGGTGGTGGCCGCGGCCGCCTGCACCGTCGGGCTGGCGCTGATCCTCCGGCAGGGCGTGATGCTGCTGGACAACCTGTCGCTGGCGCAGGAACTCGCCCACAAGGAGGCGCACTTCCGCTCCCTGGTGCAGGGCTCCAGCGACGTCATCATGATCGCCGGGGCCAACGGCGTGCTCTCGTACGTCTCCCCGGCCGCGCTCGGCGTCTACGGGCGGGACCCGGAGGAACTGGTCGGCGGCAACCTGCTGGACCTGGTCCACCCCGAGGACGTCGACCGGGTGCTCTCCGAGGTCCGCCGCTACCTCGCGCGGGTGCGGCTCACCGCCCACCGCACCCCGGGCACCGCCGAGCCCTCGGCCCGGGTGGAGTGCCGGATCAGCTCCGGCGCCGGCGAGTGGCTGCACGTCGAGTCGACGGTCAGCCGGCACCGGGACGGCCTGCTGCTCAACAGCCGGGACGTCACCGAACGCGTCATGCTCCAGGCCCAGCTCCAGCACAACGCCTTCCACGACCCGCTCACCGACCTGCCCAACCGGGCGCTGTTCACCCAGCGGCTGCGCGGCGCCCTCGGCGCGCGCGGCCAGCAGGGCGAGACGGGCGCCGGGATCGCCGTGCTCTTCCTCGACCTGGACGGCTTCAAGGCGGTCAACGACTCCGCCGGCCACCAGGTCGGCGACGAACTGCTGGTGCAGGCCGCCCGCCGGCTGCAGGGCGCGGTGCGCAGCGGGGACACCGTCGCCCGGTTCGGCGGCGACGAGTTCGCCGCGCTGGTGTGCGGACCGCTCGGCCGGCTCCAGGTCCAGGAGCTGGCGGAACGGCTGCGGGTCGCGCTCTCCGCGCCCTACTGGATCGGCGGCGCCGAACTCGGCGTCGCCGCGAGCATCGGGATCGCCTTCGGCACCCCCGAGCGGGGCCCGGCCGCCGACCCCAGGGCCGCCGCCGACGAGCTGATGCGCAACGCCGACCTCGCGATGTACCGGGCCAAGTCCGAGGGCAAGGGCCGGGTGGTGCTCTACAGCCCCGCCATGCGGGCCGACCTCGAGCGCCGCACCGAACTGGAGGAGCGGCTGCGGATCGCCGTCCGGGAGGGCGGCTTCACCCTGCTGCACCAGCCGGTGGTGGACCTCGGCAGCGGCACGGTGGTCTCCGTGGAGGCGCAGGCCCGCTGGCGGTCGGCGGGCGGCCTGCTGCTGACCCCGGCCGAGTTCCTGCGCTCGGCCGAGCACGGCGACGCGGCCACCCGGTTCTCCCGCTGGCTGGTGCACGAGGCGGTGGCGGCGGCCGCCGACCGGCGCACCCTGTCCGGCCGGGGCCGCGGCGGCACCGCGCCCGTCCCGGTGGCGGTGCGGCTGTCCGTCGAGCGGCTGTGCTCGCCCGGCCTGTACGAGACGGTGGCCGCGGCGCTGCGCGACAGCGGACTGCCGGCCGGCGAGCTGGTGATCGAGGTGGCCCGGATGGGCCCGGACGGGCTCGCCGACGAACTGGGCCGCCGGCTGGCCGCGCTGCGGCGGCTCGGGGTGTCCACCTGGCTGGCCGGCTACGGCGCCGGGAGCGGCTCGCTGGGCGCGCTCGCCAGGCTGCCCTTCGACGGGCTCAAACTGGACCGCTCGCTGGTACAGGGCCTCGGCGAGTCCGCGCTCAGCAGAACCCTGGCCGGGCACGCACTGCGGCTCGGCCGGGACCTCGGGATGACCACCGCCGCGGAGGGGGTGGACCTGCCCCGCCAGCTCCACGCGCTCCAGGAGCTGGGCTGCCGCCAGGCGCAGGGATCGGCCTTCGCGCCGTCGCTGGACGAGACCCGGCTGCGCCGGGCGCTGGCCCGGCGCGGCTACCCGCTGCCCAAGCCGCAGGGCCCGCTCCCCGGCCGTCGCGGCCACGCGGCCGCGGACCCCCGGACGGGTGGCCGTCCGGACGCCCCGGCAGGCCGTGGCGTAGATCACCAAGGAGCCCCCCAGCCGCACCGCGGGGCGTGTGACCTGCCGGAACGCCGGGCCGTGGCCGGTCCAGGGCTCGGTCCGCATGGCGAGACGGTCATCCCACCTGCTTGACATGCCACCCCGGGCAGGAGGATGGTCGTTGCCATGCGCACCCGAATTCTCGTACTTGGCGGGCGCGTCGGCTGAGTGGGCTCGCACGCCCTGCTCGTGACAGACCGACGCGCCACCCCTCGCATGCCCTTGGGCACGAGGGGTTTTTTGTTGCACTGACGCTGTTCCCCTCCCGCAAGACCCCTGGCCCGACCGCCCCACGACGTCCGATTAGTCGGATTCGCGCGGGACGATTGAGGCAGAGCCGGCGATCGGCCCGGACCGGGACCCCACCCTCGCAGCACCGGGGCCCGCAGCACCGGACCGGCAAAACCCGAGAAGAGACAGGCAGATGACTGAGCACGCCGCATCCCCCCGCCGCGGGGACAACCCGGCCGCCCACGCTCCCGCGCCCCAGCACGTCGCCGAGACCATGACCGGAGCCCAGTCGCTCATCCGCTCGCTTGAGGCCGTGGGAGCGGACACCGTCTTCGGCATCCCGGGCGGGGCCATCCTGCCCGCGTACGACCCGCTGATGGACTCCACCAAGGTGCGCCACATCCTGGTCCGGCACGAGCAGGGCGCCGGCCACGCCGCCACCGGCTACGCCCAGGCCACCGGCCGCGTCGGGGTCTGCATGGCCACCTCCGGGCCGGGTGCGACCAACCTGGTCACCCCGATCGCCGACGCCTACATGGACTCCGTCCCGCTGGTCGCGATCACCGGCCAGGTGTCCTCCAAGGCGATCGGCACGGACGCCTTCCAGGAGGCGGACATCTGCGGCATCACGATGCCGATCACCAAGCACAACTACCTGGTCACCGACCCGGCCGAGATCCCCCGGGTGATCGCCGAGGCCTTCCACATCGCCGCGACCGGCCGCCCCGGCCCCGTCCTGGTCGACATCGCCAAGGACGCCCTGCAGGCCACCACCACCTTCCGCTGGCCGGTCGAGGCCGCGCTGCCGGGCTACCGCCCGGTCACCAAGCCGCACGCCAAGCAGATCCGGGAGGCCGCGAAGCTGCTGGTCGGCGCGAAGCGCCCGGTGCTCTACGTCGGCGGCGGCGTGATCAAGGCGCAGGCCACCGCCGAGCTGCGGATCCTCGCCGAGCTGACCGGCGCCCCGGTCGTCACCACCCTGATGGCCCTCGGCGCCTTCCCGGACAGCCACCCGCAGCACCTGGGCATGCCCGGCATGCACGGTTCCGTCCCGGCCGTCACCGCGCTGCAGAAGTCGGACCTGCTGTTCACCCTGGGCGCCCGCTTCGACGACCGGGTCACCGGCAAGCTGGACAGCTTCGCGCCGTACGCCAAGGTCGTCCACGCGGACATCGACCCGGCCGAGATCGGCAAGAACCGCCCGGCGGACGTGCCGATCGTCGGCGACGCCCGCGAGGTGCTGGCCGACCTGATCGTCGCCGTCCAGGCCGAGTTCGACGCCGGCCACAAGGGCGACTACGCGGACTGGTGGGAGAAGCTCGACGAGTGGAAGCGCACCTACCCGCTGGGCTACGAACCGGCCCCCGGCGGCGAGCTCTCCCCGCAGCAGGTCATCGAGCGGATCGGCCAACTCGTCGGCTCCGACGCGATCTACGCCGCGGGCGTCGGCCAGCACCAGATGTGGAGCTCGCAGTACATCCGCTTCGAGAAGCCCGGCACCTGGCTCAACTCCGGCGGCGCCGGCACCATGGGCTACGCCGTCCCGGCGGCGATGGGCGCCAAGGCCGGCCGCCCGGACACGCCGGTCTGGGCGATCGACGGCGACGGCTGCTTCCAGATGACCAACCAGGAACTGGTGACCTGCGCCCTGAACGGCCTGCCGATCAAGGTCGCGGTCATCAACAACGGCTCGCTGGGCATGGTCCGGCAGTGGCAGACGCTGTTCTACAACCAGCGCTACTCCAACACCGTGCTGCACTCCGGCCCGGACCACGACGGCATCGAGCCGCCGGCCCAGGGCACCCGGATCCCCGACTTCGTCCTGCTGTCCGAGGCGATGGGCTGCGTCGGCCTGCGCTGCGAGCGCCCCGAGGACCTGGACGCGGTCATCAAGCAGGCGATGGAGATCAACGACCGTCCGGTCGTCATCGACTTCATCGTCCACCAGGACGCCATGGTCTGGCCGATGGTCGCGGCCGGCACCAGCAACGACGAGATCCAGTTCGCCAAGGGCGTCCGGCCCGACTTCGGCGACGACCTCGACTGACAGCCCCCATCCAGAACGACTGAGGAACCACATGTCCAAGCACACCCTCTCCGTCCTGGTCGAGAACAAGCCCGGCGTGCTCGCCCGCATCGCCTCGCTGTTCTCCCGTCGGGGCTTCAACATCGACTCCCTCGCCGTCGGCCCGACCGAGCACCCGGACGTGTCCCGGATGACGATCGTGGTCAACGTCGAGGACCTCCCGCTGGAACAGGTCACCAAGCAGCTCAACAAGCTCGTGAACGTGATAAAGATCGTCGAACTCGACCAGTCCGCTGCGATCCAGCGGGAACTGGTCCTGGTGAAGGTCCGCGCCGACAACGAGACGCGGTCGCAGATCGTCGAGATCGTCCAGCTGTTCCGGGCCAAGACCGTCGACGTGTCACCCGAAGCGGTGACGATCGAGGCCACCGGCAGCTCGGACAAGCTGGAGGCCATGCTCCGGATGCTGGAGCCGTACGGCATCAAGGAGTTGGTCCAGTCCGGCCTGGTCGCCATCGGCCGCGGCGCCCGCTCCATCACGGACCGGTCACTGCGCGCCCTCGACCGCAGCGCGTAAACGGCGCCGTCCCAAACCCCGAGCAAAGACCCCACACCCCGCCCGGTGCGCCTACCGTAGGACCCGCGCACCAGGCGACAACACGCAAGGAGATGTGCCCCCGTGGCCGAGCTGTTCTACGAAGACGACGCCGACCTGTCCATCATCCAGGGCCGCAAGGTCGCGGTCATCGGCTACGGCAGCCAGGGCCACGCCCACGCGCTGTCCCTGCGCGACTCCGGCGCCGACGTCCGGGTCGGCCTGAAGCCGGAGTCCAAGTCCCGCGCCAAGGCCGAGGAGGCCGGGCTGCGCGTGGTCACCCCCGCCGAGGCGGCGGCCGAGGCCGACGTCATCATGATCCTGGTGCCGGACCCGATCCAGGCCGACGTCTACGAGGCCGACATCGCCCCGCACCTGAAGGCCGGCGACGCCCTGTTCTTCGGCCACGGCCTGAACATCCGCTTCGGCTTCATCAAGCCCCCGGCGGACGTCGACGTCTGCATGGTCGCCCCGAAGGGCCCGGGCCACCTGGTCCGCCGCCAGTACGAGGAGGGCCGCGGCGTCCCCGCGATCGTCGCGGTCGAGCAGGACGCCTCGGGCAACGCCTTCGCCCTGGCGCTGTCGTACGCCAAGGGCCTGGGCGCCACCAAGGCCGGCGTCATCAAGACCACCTTCACCGAGGAGACCGAGACCGACCTGTTCGGTGAGCAGGCCGTCCTCTGCGGTGGCACCGCCGCCCTGGTGAAGGCCGGGTTCGAGACCCTGGTCGAGGCCGGCTACCAGCCGGAGATCGCCTACTTCGAGTGCCTGCACGAGCTGAAGCTCATCGTCGACCTGATGTACGAGGGCGGCCTGGAGAAGATGCGCTGGTCGGTCTCCGAGACCGCCGAGTGGGGCGACTACGTCACCGGCCCGCGCATCATCACCGACGCCACCAAGGCCGAGATGAAGAAGGTCCTCGCCGAGATCCAGGACGGCACCTTCGCCAACACCTGGATCGCCGAGTACAAGGCGGGCCTGCCGAAGTACAACGAGTACAAGAAGGCCGACGAGGACCACCTGCTGGAGACCACCGGCAAGAAGCTGCGCTCGCTGATGAGCTGGGTCAACGAGAAGGCCTGACCCCTTTCCGGGCCGGTCCGTTCCGCAACTTCCTTGTACAAGTAGGCTGCTCCCGTCCGGGTGATTTCGCCGGACGGGAGCAGCCTGGTACCGGGCCCGTCGATACACTCCGAGTGCGCGTCAGGCTCACAGCGTCGTGCGTCTACTACGCGGCATGCCACCTTCCCCGCCCTCCACGCCACCTACGTGCGCCGGGGAACCGGACAGTTAAGGACAACACTGTCGTGAGCACTGCGACCACTGTGAAATCCGGCGTCGTCCTGATCGCCGAAGAGCTTTCGCCCGCCACCGTCGACGCCCTCGGCCCGGACTTCGAGATCCGCCACTGCAACGGCGCCGACCGCACCGAGCTGCTCACCGCGATCGCCGACGTGGACGCGATCCTGATCCGCTCCGCCACCAAGGTCGACGCCGAGGCGCTGGCCGCCGCCCGCAAGCTGAAGGTGGTGGCCCGGGCCGGCGTCGGCCTGGACAACGTCGACGTCTCCGCCGCCACCAAGGCCGGCGTGATGGTCGTCAACGCGCCGACCTCCAACATCGTCACCGCCGCCGAGCTGGCCTGCGGCCTGCTGATCTCCGTCGCCCGCAACATCGCCCCGGCCAACGCGGCGCTCAAGGGCGGCGAGTGGAAGCGCAACAAGTACACCGGCGTGGAGCTGAGCGAGAAGACCCTCGGCGTGGTCGGCCTCGGCCGGATCGGCGTCCTGGTCGCGCAGCGGATGTCCGCGTTCGGGATGAAGATCGTCGCGTACGACCCCTACATCCAGGCCGCCCGCGCCGCGCAGATGGGCGTCAAGCTGGTCTCGCTGGAGGAGCTGCTGGAGGTGTCGGACTTCATCACCGTCCACCTCCCCAAGACCCCGGAGACCATCGGCCTGATCGGCGACGAGGCGCTGCACAAGGTCAAGCCGACCGTGCGGATCGTCAACGCCGCCCGCGGCGGCATCGTGGACGAGGAGGCGCTCGCCAGCGCCCTGCGCGAGGGCCGGGTGGCCGGCGCGGGCCTGGACGTGTACGCCAAGGAGCCGTGCACCGACTCGCCGCTGTTCGCCTTCGACAACGTGGTGGCCACCCCGCACCTGGGCGCCTCCACCGACGAGGCGCAGGAGAAGGCCGGCATCGCCGTCGCCCGGTCGGTGCGGCTCGCGCTGGCCGGTGAGCTGGTGCCGGACGCCGTCAACGTCCAGGGCGGCGTGATCGCCGAGGACGTGCGGCCCGGTCTGCCGCTGGCCGAGAGGCTCGGCCGGATCTTCACCGCGCTGGCCGGCGAGGTGGCCGTCCGGCTGGACGTCGAGGTCCGCGGCGAGATCACCCAGCACGACGTGAAGGTGCTCGAACTGTCGGCGCTGAAGGGCGTGTTCGAGGACGTGGTGGCGGAGACGGTGTCCTACGTCAACGCCCCGCTGTTCGCCCAGGAGCGCGGCGTCGAGGTGCGGCTGACCACCTCCAGCGAGAGCCCCGAGCACCGCAACGTGATCACCGTGCGCGGCACCCTCGCGAACGGCGAGGAGATCGCGATCTCCGGCACGCTGTCCGGTCCGAAGCAGATCCAGAAGATCGTCGGCGTGGACGCCTTCGACGTGGACGTGGCGCTCACCGACCACATGGCCTTCTTCAAGTACGAGGACCGCCCCGGCGTGGTCGGCGTGCTCGGCCGCCACCTGGGCGACGCGGGCGTCAACATCGCGGGCATGCAGGTCGCCCGGGACGGCGGCAGCGCGCTCGCCTCCCTCACGGTGGACAGCGAGATCCCGCACGACGTGCTGGCGGCGATCGCCGCCGAGATCGGCGCGCGCTTCGCGCGCTCGGTCGACCTGGGCTGACGCCCACGGCCCAGCAGGGCCCGGACCGCCGTTCCGACGGCGGTCCGGGCCCTGTTGCGTGCTCCCCGGCGGTCGCCGTCTCAGATACTAGGAAATCCGAGTATTCGTGCAGACACGGCCGGGGCGGGGCCTTACGGTGGAAGAGCCATACGGTGTGCCGCACCTGTAGCCAGGGTCCGCGGCCCGTGTGCACGTGCGCCCTCCGGGCAGGCGACCCCTGCCCCGCGCTCCCGCCGCCGCCCGCCGCCGCCCCGCCCCGGGGCGTGCCGCGCGGCACCCGTCGAGCCTCCCTTCGCGCTCGCCCCGCGCAGCGCCGCTTCCAAGGAGCCCGGTATGTCCCCCACCGCTGACCGCCGCACCACTCCCGCCCCCGCCGCCCCCGTCCGCGCCGTGCGCCGCCGCCGGGCCGCCGAGCGCAACCCCTTCGCCGCCGCCGCCCTGCAGCGCGCCCTCGACCGCCGGGACAACGGCGGCGTGACCGGCCACCACTGACCGGCCGCCACTGAACTGCCGACCGGTGGCGTTCATCGGCCTACTAGGCCGGTCGGGCTGACGGCGGGTCACTCCGACGGGTGCAACTGGCGCCCGTCCGGGGGAAGTTGCTCGCCTCCGCCGGCGCGATCATCCTAATTTGGGGCCCCCGGAAGGGTGATCGACGTCCGCGCGGGCGGGCGTCAGCGACACGCTGCGCGGATCAGTCCCCCCGGCCGGGGGAGAGGGCCCAGTGCGTCTGCCACCCGTTCGCCGACCGATCGCCCCGATCGGCCTCACCCTGGTCCTGCTGGCAGCGGCGTTCGTGCCCAGCAGTGCCGCGTTCGCCGCCGCCCCGGCGGCCGGCGCCCCGTCCACCGCGGGGCCGCCGGGCCGGGGCCGCACCGCCTCCGTCCTGCTGGAACTCACCACCGAGGCGGCCGGCCCCGCCTGGCAGCGCGCCGCCGACAGCGCCCGGCGGGCCCAGCGCTCGCCGGAGGCCGTCCGCGCGGAGGCCGCCGGCGCCGGAGCCGCCCAGCGGCGCCGGGCCGGGGACGCGCTCGACCGGCTCGCCGACGCCGTCCACCGGGCCGCGCCCGCCGCCCGCGAGCTCTACCGCACCCGCACCCTGCTCACCGGCCTCGCCGTCAGCGCGCCCGCCGAGCGGCTGCCCGCGCTGCGGGCGCTGCCCGGCGTCCGGGCCGTCCACCCGATCGTCAACAAGCAGCGGGACAACGCCTACTCCGTCCCGCTGACCGGTGCCCCGAAGGTGTGGGAGGGCGACGCCGCCCTCACCGGGAACACCGGCCGGGGCGTCCGGATCGGGATCATCGACAGCGGCATCGACTACACCCACGCCGACTTCGGCGGCCCCGGCACCGAGCAGGCCTTCCGGTCGGTCGAACGCGGCAGGCCCGCGCCGGCCGCCCTGTTCCCGAGCGCCAAGGTGGTCGGCGGCAAGGACCTGGTCGGCGACGACTACAACCCCGACCCGTCCTCCCCGCAGTACCAGCCCGTCCCGCACCCCAGCGACAACCCGATCGACTGCGTGCGCAACGGGCACGGCACCCACGTCGCCGGGACGGCGGCCGGGTACGGCGTCACCGCCGACGGCCGTCCGTACACCGGCCCCTACCGGGCCGGACTCGACCCGGCCGCCTTCAAGGTCGGCCCCGGCGCCGCCCCCGGCGCGCAGCTGTACGCGATCCGGGTGTTCGGCTGCGACGGCGCCACCGACCGGCTTGCCCAGGCGCTCGACCTGGCTGCCGACCCGAACGGCGACGGCGACCTCGGGGACCGGCTCGACGTGGTCAACCTGTCGCTCGGCAGCCGCTTCGGCAGTCCCGACGACACCGACGCGCTGGCCGTCGACCGGCTCGCCGCGCTCGGCACCGTGGTGGTCGCGGCGGCCGGCAACGAGGGCGACGTGTACGGCGTCGGCGGCAGCCCCGGCACCGCCGCCCGGGCCGTCGCCGTCGCCGCCTCCGTGCACGGGCACGCCGACGTCGACGGCATCACCGTGCTGGCCCCCGCCGCACTCGCCGGGGTCGTCCCCGGCCACTGGAGCGAGCGCTACCGGGGCTGGTCCACCGCCGACGTGAGCGGCGCGCTCGCCGTGCCCGCCGACCAGGCGGACGGCTGCACGGCCTTCAGCGAGGCGGACCGGCAGCGGCTGAAGGGCAGGATCGCCCTGCTGACCTGGCACACCGCCGACGCCGACCGGGCCTGCAACTCCGGCCCGCGCGCCGACCACGCCGCCGACGCCGGGGCGGTCGGCGCGCTGTACGCCGCCGACAGCGACCACCTGGCCGAGATCTCCGGCAACGACCGGATCCCGGTCGTGCTGCTCGCCCGCGCCGACGGCGAGCGGCTGCTGAAGGCCGCCGCCGCCGGGGACGTCCGGGTCCGGCTCGCGGCGCCCGGCAACCCGCTGCACGGCTCCGTCGCCCAGAACCAGCCCTCCCGGGCCGACACCCTCACCGACTTCAGCTCCCGGGGCATCGGCGTGCCGGGCGTGGTCAAGCCCGACCTCGCGGCCCCCGGCGAGACCATCTGGTCCGCGCTGGTCGGCAGCGGCAGCGGCGGCCAGCGGGAGAACGGCACCTCGATGGCCGCCCCGCACGTGGCCGGGCTGGCGGCACTCGTGCGCGCCGCCCACCCGGACTGGCCGGTCGAGCAGGTCAAGGCCGCGCTGATGAACACCAGCACCGACACCTGGCTCGGCGACGACCACACCGGGCCGGTCTACGGACCCGAGCGCACCGGCGCCGGCCGGGCCCGGGGCGACGCGGCGGTCCGCACCCCGGTGGTCGCCTACGCGGCGGGGGAGGGCGCCGAGCCGGGCAGCGTCGGGGTCTCCTTCGGCCCGGTCGCCGTCGGCGGCCCGACGGCGCTCGGGCGGCAGATCGAGCTGCGCAACCACTCGGCGTCCACGCTGAGCTACCGCACCGGCTACGCGCCGGCGACCCGACTGCCCGGGGCCTCCTACCTGGTGACGCCCGCCCAGGTGGACGTCCCGGCGGGCGGCACCGCGCGGGTGACGGTGACGCTGTCCGTCCCGGGCGCGCTGGGGCGCGTGCCGGACCCGACCATCGACACCCGGCAGGGCGGCAAGGCGCGCAGCTACCGGGGCGAGCTCTCCGGGCAGGTGCTGTTCAGCCCGGTCGGCGACGCCGCCCTGCCGCAGCTGCGGGTCCCGGTGTTCGCCGCCCCGCGGCCCGCCGGCGACCTCACGGCGACGGCCACCGCCCGCACCGCCCGGGGCGGCACGCTGGTCGCCCTCGGCGGCAGCGCGGCGCCCGGCGAGCGGCCCGGGCTGGTCACCGCCCTCGCGCTCGGGGGCGAGGCCGCCCGCTGGCCCGACTGCCCGCCGGGCGGCGGCACGGCCGTCGGCGCCGGCTCCGGCGTCCGGCCCGAGAGCGAGGCGCAGTCGGCCGACCAGCCGCAGGACGTCTGCGTCGAGCACCCCGGCGACCGGGCCGCCAACCTGCGGGCGGTGGGCGCGACCGCCGACGCCGACCAGCTGTACGTGGGCGTGCGGCTGTGGGCGCCGGCCGCGACGCCGGTCGGGCTGTACGGCACCCGGGTGTCGCTGGACACCGACGGGGACGGCGCCACCGACGTCCTCCTGGTGGCCGACCGGCTGCGCGGCAGCGACGTGCTGGTCTCCCGGGCCCTGGACGCCCGCACCGGCGCCGAGCTCGACGTCCAGCCGCTCAACGCCCACTGGGGCGACACCGACACCGAACTGCTGGACAGCGACGTGCTGGTGCTGCCCGTCCGGCTGAGCGCGCTGCCGGGCGTCAGGCCCGGCCGCAGCACCGTCCGCTACGGGGTCTGGACCGGACTGGCGACCCCCGACCGGCCCGACCCGGCCGACGCCTACTCCGCCATCGGCCTGCGCGGCACCCGGCCGACCGTACCGCTGGACGTCCTGCACCCGGCCCTCGCCGCCCGGACCGGTCTCGACGGCCCCGCCGCCGTCCTCGCGCCGGCCGGCCCGGGCACCGTCCTCACCGTGCAGCGGGCGCCGGGCGACACCTCCCGGCTCCTGCTGCTGCACCACCTCAACCCGGCGGACCGCAGGGGCCAGGTGCTCACCCTGCCCTGACCCCCGGCCCGGCGAACCCGGGGGCGGCCCGCCGAGCGTCGGCGGGC
>NZ_JBEPAK010000159.1:0-16210 GCF_040298565.1 Kitasatospora sp. NPDC001539
GGAGACCTCTGGTCTCCACGGGCCGTTCGGTTGGGTGGGAGCCGTTCGGTTCGGTGGGGCCGTTCCGCCGGCGCCCGCGGCTGGTTCGGACCGGGAGCCGGTGAGAGCAGCCGACGGGGTGCCCGGCGAGGCGGCCGGCATGATCAACGGGAGGGCCCGGAGGTTGTCCGGGGCAGGGTGAAGATGATGTGCGGAATCGCTGAAGGCGCTCGGCTCGGAAAGGCTGTTGACGTAGTGTCATCGCAGATGGACAGCGAGCCCCAGCCATTGGCGGAGCCGCCCGCGGAGCCACCCCGAGGGGCGGGTCCGCGCGGGCGCCGCGAGGACAACCAGGCCGCCCCGCGAGGGTCGGTGCACACCGAAGGCCGATCGACCGACCGTCCGACCCACACCCCCCGGGGCGCACGGAACGGCGATCCTCAGAGCCGCCCCGGAGCTCTCCCCCCTGCTCCGGGGCGGCTGTCCGCTGTCCTGGGCGGGGCGGCGCGGTCGGTGGCAGTGCCGGTGTCGGCGGCGGTCGTGCTGGTCCTGGTCTCCTGGCAGGTGGCGGCGGACGGGCCGCTGCTCGGGCTGGACCGCGCGGTCCGCCGGGCGGTGCGGGCGGCCCACCCGGACTCCGTGCTCGATCCGCTCGGCCGACTGCTGTCGGACCTGGGCAGCGCCGTGCCCGCCGTGCCGGTGCTGCTGGCGGCCGGCGTGCTGGCCGCCTGGTGGTGGCGCCGGGCGGGGGCGGCGCGCTGGTGGCTGCCGCTGCCGGTGGCCGGGCTGACCTCGGTGCTGATCCCGCTGCTGGTGGTCCCGGCGAAGGCGGCGTTCGCCAGGCCCGGCCCGCTCGGGGATCCGCTGACGCCGGAGCAGTGGGGCTGGTACCCGTCGGGGCACACCGCGACGGCGACGTTCTCGTACGGGGTGGCCGCGCTGCTGCTGGCCCGGGCGGCGGGGCCGCGGACGGCGCGGGGGCTGGCGGCGGGTGCGGCGCTGCTGGCGCTGGGGGTGGGTGCGGGGCTGGTGTGGAGCGACTTCCACTGGCTGCTGGACGTGGTGGCAGGCTGGTGCCTGGCGGTCCTGGTGCTGTGGGCGCTCGACCGGTGGCTGCCCCGGCCGGGCGCCCGAAGGCCTCAGGCCTCGGACTCCTCGTTGCGGTGAACGAGACCGGCCTCGCCGTTGTCGCGGTGCCACTCGACGACGAGCTCGTCGCGGGTGCCGAAGCGGACGAGGTGGCGGCCGACCACGTCCTCGAGGCCGGGCAGGTTCTCGCGCTCGCCCTCGACGGTCAGCAGCAGCGCGTCCGGGGCGGCCTCCAGCGTGGCGGTGCCTGCGCCGAACACCAGGGTCCCGCGGCCGGTCTCCTCGGAGAAGGTGGCCTCGATCTTGCGGCCCATGTGGGCGGCGAGCTGCTTGGCGTAGCGGCCGGGACGGTCGGTGACGACGCGCGCGGTGGAAACGGGCATGGGCCCTCCAGGGTCGGGGAGGGACTTAGGGTCCCCTCACTCCCCATCACGCTACCGCAGATACTGAGCTAAGCTCAACATATTTCCCCGACTGCGCCTACGGCTCCCTCCACCGCCCGCCGCAGGCCCCCGACCGGCCCCGATACGCTGGCCCGGACGCCAGCCGAGGAGACCGCCGATGACCACCACGCCGACCGACGATCCGGCGGACCGCCCCTCCGGACCGGGCCCCGGTCCGAGCTCCTCCGGTCCCGGCTCCTCCGGTCCCGCATCCGCCTCCCCCGGCAGCGCGGCCGAGCTGGCGGACGCGATGACCAGGGCGATCAAGCGGATCCGCCGTCAGACCGGCTGGCGCCTGGAGCCCTACGGCATCACCCCCGGCCAGGCCCGGGCGCTGCGCACCCTCGCCCACGCGCCCGGCTGCGAAACGCCGGACCACGCCATGCGGCTGAGCGACCTCGCCGACAAGCTGCACATCGCCCCCCGCTCGGCCACCACCGTGGTCGACGCCCTCGAGGAGGCCGGCCTGGTCGAGCGCAGCCCCGATCCGGCCGACCGACGGGCCGTGCGGCTGCTGCTGACCGAGGCCGGGCGCGCGGCGGTGGAACGGATCGGGCAGGTCCGGGACGAGGTGGCGCAGGAGTACTTCGGCGAGGTCAGCCCCGAGGACGAGGAGGTGCTGCTGCGAGTGCTGCGCTCCGCCGAGGCCCGTTTCCTCGCAGCCGGGCCGCCACGGCGCTCGGCAGGCCACGGCGCAGCCCGGTGATCCCCACCCCGGCGATCACCAGCAGGGCGGCCACCCCGGAAGACGGGCTGATCCGCTCGCCGAGCAGCAGCCAGGCCGAGGACATCCCGAACACCGGGACCAGCAGCGAGTAGGGCGCGACAGCGGTGGCGTCGTAGCTGCGCAGCAGGTGGCTCCAGGCGACGAAGCCGAACAGGGTCGACACCAGCCCGACGTAGCCGATCGCGCCGAGCCCGCCGAGGGTGATCCCGCGCAGCGCCCGCAGGTCCGCGGCCGGGCCCTCGACCAGCAGGGACAGGCCCAGCAGCGGCAGCGGCGGGACGGCGCTGACCCACACCATCCAGCGCAGCGCGTCCGGCGGCGCGGCCTTGCGGGTCAGCACGTTGGACAGCCCCCAGGCGACGGCGGCCAGCACCACCAGGGCGAAGGCGCCGAGCGGGCCGTCGAGACCCTGCTCCAGGGCGCTCAGACCGATGCCGGCGAAGGCGATCGTCAGACCGATCAGCCGCTGCCCGCCGGGACGTTCACCGAGCAGGGCGGCGGCGAACAGGGCGGTGAAGCCGGCCTGCCCCTGGAGGACCAGCGAGGAGAGGCCGGCCGGCATCCCGGCGTGCATGCCGAGGAAGAGCAGCCCGAACTTGACCACCCCCAGGACGAGGCCGACCGCCAGCACCCAGCGCCAGGCGACCTTGGGCGGCCCGACGAGGAAGACCGCGGGCACCGCGACGACGGCGAACCGCAGGGCACCGAAGAGCAGCGGCGGGAAGCTGTCCAGGCCGACGTCGATGAGGACGAAGTTGAGGCCCCACACGGCGGCGACCAGGACGGCCAGGGCGATGTGACGGGGGTGCATGCCGCTCGGGGCGGCGGGTGTCGCGGTCATGGGTCGAGCATGGCGGCGTGGATCGTGTAGCACCAGCGACGAAAACTGAAGGCCACACTTTAGGATCGCTGCATGATGGATCTCGGACGCCTCCGGGCGCTGCACGCGGTGGCGGTGCACGGTTCGGTCGGTCGGGCCGCGGCGGCCCTCGGGTTCACGCCCTCGGCGGTCTCCCAGCAGATCGCCAAGCTGGAGCGGGAGACCCGGACGGTGCTGCTGGAGCGTCAGGGCCGGGGCGTGGTGCTGACCGACGCGGCGCGCGAGCTGGCCACCACCGCCCAGGCCGTGCTGGGGCTGGTGGAGCAGGCCGAGGTGCGGCTGGAGGAGCAGCGCGGCCAGGCGGTCGGGCGGCTGCTGGTGGCGGCCTTCCCGTCCGGCGCGCGCGGGCTGATGCCCGCCGTGCTGGCCGGGCTGCGGCGGCGCTGCCCGGAGCTGGACGTACGGCTGCTGGAGTGCGACCCGTACCCGGCGGCGGAACTGGTGGCCCGGGGCGAGGTGGACCTGGCGCTGGTGCAGGACTGGCCGAGCGTCCCGCTGCCGGTGCAGGAGGGCCTCGCCCGGCTGGACCTCGGCACCGACCCGGTGGACCTGCTGGTGCCGGACGGGGACGAGCTGGCGGCGCTGGACGCGGTGCCGGTGGAGCGGCTCTGCGGGCGGCGCTGGATCAGTGTGCCGCCGGGCAACATCTGCCACGACTGGCTGGTGCGGACCCTGCGGGAGGCCGGCGAGGAGCCGGACGTGCGCTACCAGGTCGGCGAGTTCGAGACGCAGATCGCGCTGGTGGCGGCGGGCCTGGGGATGGGCCTGGTGCCCCGGCTCGGCCGGGGGCCGCTGCCGGCCGGGGTGGTGGCCCGGCCGGTGGCCTCCCAGCCGAGCCGGCGGGTGTTCGCGCTCTGGCGGGCCCAGGCCTCCCGGCGGCCGGCGATCACCGAGGCGCTGGCCGCGATGCGGGAGTGCTGGAGTCGGCTCGCCGGGTAGGGGAGGCCGGTCGGCCGACCGGTCCGGCTGGGGAGCAGGGGCGGAGCTGGGGCCGGGGTAGGGCTCGGGCCGGGGTGGGGCTCGGGCCGGGGTGACTGCGGGGCTGCGGCCGGGGTGGGGCCGGCTGTCAGTTGGCGAAGCCGATGATCAGCCACATGAAGCCGACCCCGGCCACGGTGCACAGCAGGGTGCTGCGCGAGGGGTGCGGGCTGTGCGCCTCCGGGAGGATGTCGGAGGTCGCCAGGTACAGCAGGAAGCCGGAGAAGAAGCCCAGGTAGAGGCCGAGCAGGTGCTCCGGGATGGTGAAGGCCAGCGTGATCGCGGCGCCGGAGACCGGAGCGAGCGCGTCGGCGGCGAGCAGGGTCAGCGCCCGGCGCCGGTTGTTCCCGTACAGCCGCGTGATCGTGTACGTGTTGAAGCCGTCGGCGAAGTCGTGGGCGACCACGGCGATGGCCACCACCGTGCCGACCGTGGTGCCGGCCTGGAAGGCGGCGCCGATCGCGAAGCCGTCCATCACGCTGTGGCCGACCAGGGCCAGTGCGGCGGTCAGTCCGATGCCCTGGGCCCCGGCGTGGTGGGTGTGGCCGTGGTGGTGGCCGTGGGTGTGCTCCGCGTACTCGCCCTCGTGGCCGCGGTGGATGGCGACCGCGCGCTCGACCACGTGGATGGTGAGGAAGCCGACCGCGAACATCAGCAGCGCCTGCGGCACGCCGTGCACCTCGCCGGGTGCCTGGTGGAGGGCCTCCGGCAGCAGGTCGAAGGCGACCACGCCGAGCATCAGGCCGGCTGCGAAGCCGAGCACGAGATGGCGGCGGTCGCCGGTCCGCTGGGCGACGAAACCGCCGATCAACGTCATCAGGAACGCCCCGGCGGCGACCAGGACGGCGGTCATCGGGCTGCCTCCCGCGCCGGCCCGGCCGGATGGCCGGTACCGCCGTGTGGTCTGCCGAGCGCTGTGCCCATTCCTCTCCCCCTGGGATCCGCCCGTGGCCGGGCCGACCGCCGACCGTACCGGACGGCCGTTCGACGGTGATCGCCCGGGGGGTGCCTGGGCCGACGGGGTTCGGTCCTCAGCCTCGGCCCGGGGCCGGTGGGTCGCCCGCCGGGTGGGCCGTCGGAGTGAACGCCGTGGCAGGAGCGACCCCGCCCGACCGGCTCGGGGGCGGGCCGGGCAGGGCAGCAGGCCGGGGTCCGGGTCCAGGTCCGGATCCGGGTCCAGGTCTGGATCTGGGTACGGGTCCGGGCTTGGGTCCGGGGCGGCGGTTCGTCAGAGGCCTGCGGCGAGGGGCAGCCCGAGGTGGGTACGGGCGAGTTCGCGAACGCCGTCACCGTCGATCAGGTGGATGTGCCGGTGGCTCTCCTCGGCGGTGAGGTCCAGGGCCTCGTCGGTGAAGCGGCCGGTGGTGAGCCGCAGGCCGCGTTCGGCGGACTCCTCGGCGACGGCCTCGGCGAGAGTCATGATCTGCTCCGCACCGACCGGCGTGGCACCCCTCGACGCCCAGACCACCCAGCGGCCGGGCAACGCGCTGCCCGGGGACCCCTCGCCGGTGGCGACCAGCCCGTCCGGGCCGCGCAGCCGGACGCTCCACTCGGCCAGCCCTCCCCTGGTGAGCAGGTCGCGCACCAGCTGGGCGAACTCGTTGGCGGACAGGTCGGGCGCGGCCGGGACGGCGGCCCCGGCCTGGGCGGCTGGCTGGACGACGGCCCGGGCGTACGGGTCCGGGGTGACGGCGGCGCCCAGCTGGCGCAGCCGGACCAGGGCCTCGTCCTGCTCGGCGTCGGCGTAGACGCCCTCGCTATCGCGCTCCTCGTACGGGGCCTCCGGCGGCAGCAGCCGGGTGCGGGCCAGGGCGTCGCGGTCGGCGTCCACGCTGAGCAGGCAGAGCGGCTCGGCCGCACCGGAATCGCGCAACCAGCCGTTCAGCACGACACCGGCGAGTATCTCGTCGGTGTCGACGGCGTCGGCGGCCTGCAGGGCGCGCAGCGCGAGCCGGGCGACCAGCCGTAGGTAGTCGGTGGCCCGGTCGGCAGGCGGACGCGGCACGGGCAGGATGTCGCCGTCGGGGGCGAGCCGGTAGCCGGTGAGGGAGGGCACCAGGTCGAGCGGGGGCAGGTCGAGGTCCAGCACGGCGGTGCGGGTGAGCGGGCGGAACACCGCCCGGCAGGGGGCGGCGAGGTCCTGGGTGGCCGTCTCGGCGGCGGCCAGGGCCCGTTCCAGGAGCGACTCCACCGCGGCGGGCTCGGCGAGCCGGTATGCGCGCCGGCACTCCTCCAGGCTCTCGTTGTACTCGCGCACGGCGCGGGCGCGGGCCTCCTCGGCCTCCTCGTGGGCGCGCCGGGACTCGTCGGCCGCCGGACGGTCGGCCTCGGCCCGGCGGGTGCGCCACTCGCGCAGGGCTCGCTGGTGGGCCAGCCGGGCCTGGGCCAGTTCGCGCTGGTACCCGGAGTCGAGCAGGCGGCGGGACGGCCCGGCCTCCGGGTCGGCGGCGGGCGGTTCGGCGGGTGCGAAGTCCGCCCAGCGGGGTTCGGGCTCGTCGGTCGTGGCCGCGTCGTCGCCCGGGTAGGGGCGGGGTTCGTAGTGGCGCAGTTGGCTCTCGAAGTCCATGGCGGAGACGGGCAGCGCGGCCCGCCGCAGCAGGTCGGTCAGCCGGTCGTGCTCGGCCTGGACGGTGAGGGTGCGGTGGTGGGCCAGGGCGGCGGCCCGGGCATGGGCGGCGATGCCGTCCCCGGGGTCGCTGGCGCCGGGGTCCGTGCTGCCGGGGCCGGTGGTGCCGCCGGCGGGCGGGCCGTCACCCGCCGCCCCCTGCCCGGGGCGGTCGGGTGCGGCCCGGCCGTCGACGGCATCGTCCGAGTCCGGGTCCTGGTCGGCGCCGAGGTCGCGGAACACCGAGGCGAGGAAGCCCGGTTGGGGGAACGGGACGGTGTCGGCGCCGTCGGACCGGCCGTCTGCTGAGTACTGCATCGGTCGTCGTTCCCCCATGCTCGTCCGGCGCCTGCCCGGGCGGCCGGCCGGCCCGCGACCCCCGCCCCCTGCCGGACATTGTCCACCGAACGGACGCGGCGGTCAGCCGAGCCGGTCAGTTGGTCCGGGTGTTGGTCAGGTGCAGGCCGATGTAACCGACGTAGATCCGGCCACTTCCGGAGCAGTCGTCCAGGTAGTGCAGCCGGGGCGCGGTGCGGCCGCCGCCGATCCGCAGGTGCGCGCCCATGAACGCGCGCCGGGTGGCGTCCACGCATTCCGGGACCGGCAGCATCCGTTCCCGCTTCCACTTGGTGTGGCTGAAGACCGTCCGGGACTCCCCGCGCACCGCCTTGCGGGGCGGGAAGCGGTGACAGCCGTCCGGGGTGTGCTCGCACCACTGCTTGAAGTCCCCGCCCGCCGCCCCGCGCACGGCCGCCTCGGCGTACTCCTGCAGGGCCGTCAGGCCGTCCCAGGCGAGTCGGGCCCAGCCGGCGCCTGCGCACTGGAACCCGTCCAGCGCCAGCGCCGCCTTCTGGTCTCCGGTGAAGGTCAGCAGCGGGAACTCGCCGAGCCGGGCCATCAGTTCGGTGAAGGTCTCGGGCTTGCCGACCCGGCCGGAGGGCTGAGCGGCCCGCCGGCCGACGAGAGAGGGACCGCCGAGCGAGGGACCGCCGTGGGACGGGCCGGAGAGCGACGGGCCGGAGAGCGACGAGCCGGTGCCCGGGCTGCTGCAGTGACGGCCGGTCAGGCCGCGCCCGACGGTCCTCAGGCGCCCCTGCTGGCCCTCGTGGCCCTCCCTGGCCTGGGCGCGGTCGCGGCGCTCCAGTCGCAGGGTGCGGCGGACCCGCTCCAGTTCGTCGGCCCTGGCCTGCTGTTCGGCGCGGTCCTGCTGCTCCTCGCGGGCGAGCGCGGCCAGCTCGGCGGCCCCCTCGACGGCCGGAGCGAGGGCCTGGTCAACGCCCGCTGCGACCGGCCGGTCGGCGGACCGGCGGAGCTGGGGCGGGGGGACGCGCAGGACCGGAACGGCCGCGAGCGGGGGTGGAAGCGGCTGGTCGGCGGCGAGGCGGCGCGGCTCGCGGGCGAGCAGGCCGGCGGCGCGGCGCAGATCCTGCTCTATTCGGCCCCGGGCGAGTACCGGATGTCGGGCGCCGTCCTGCCGGGAGGCCGGGTCGACCTCGGGCAGGTAGGTGCGCACCGCCCCGCCGTACACGGTGTGGTACTCCAGCGCGACGTTGAAGCCGGTGCGGGCACCCGGATCCAGCACGTAGGCGGTGGCGAGGCCGGGCAGCTGCCGGCAGAGCGGGCGGACCACGTCCTCGACCCAGCGCTCGAGCGGGAGGTTCACCGGGACGCTGGCGACCACGGTGGGCAGTCGGCGTTCCGGGTCGCAGAGTTCGTCGATCAGGGCGTCGACCCCGTCGGCCGTGATCACCCGGGGTGCCGGGTGCACGGCGGCCGGGCCGTCGGTGGCGTCGAGCAACGGGAGGAGGGTCCGGGCGAGTTCGGGCACCGGCACCCGGCACGGGGTCCGCACACCGCTGCCGGTGCTGTGGGCCTCGGCCTCCAGCCGGAACCAGGTGCGGCCGTCGGCGCCCGTGGCCACGGTGACGGTGAGCTGCCCGGTGCCGTGGGGGGCCGGGGTGCGCAGCCGGCGGCGGTCGTAGCGGCCGGCACCGGAGGGGCCGCGCAGCGGGCCGTGGTCCCGGTCCAGCAGGACGCGGTCGCCCAGGCGGAGCCGTTCGGCGGCGAGGGGGGTTCCCGGTTCGGCCGGCCAGGCGGCCCGACGGGCCGGTGGGGGCTCCTCACAGCCCTCCTGCTTGAGCCAGGAGGCGAGTTGCTCATCGGCCAGGGCGACGGCCTCGGCGTGCGGGAGGGCGGTGGTGACGGTCATCCGGTAGGGCGTCGCGGGGCCCCGGGGGCCGGGTAGGTCGGCACCGGCGGGCGACGGCGAGCGGTCTGAGGTCATGCGCATACCTCCGTGGTGCGGGGTGGGGTCTGGTGTCCTCCATCGATGGTTTTCGTCCGGTTCGGCCGGATCCTTGCCCAGGAAACGCCACGGCCCGGAGCGGAAGTTCCAACTCCGGGCCACGACACTACGTTCGGGTGAATCTGCTCAAGCGGCCTTCCGCGTGGCGCGACCGCTCGGCTACGGGAAGCGACCCTGGCCGGAGGTTCCGGACGGCTGTCCGGGCAGTTGCCCGGCGGCTCCGCGGGCGGTCGTCCGACCGTTCTCCGCGCTGCTCCCCAGGCGGCTCTCCGGGCTGATCTCCCGGCTGATCTCCCGGCAGCTCAGACCGGCACTTCGACGTAGCTGCGACCGACCGGGACCGCCACCGAGGCGCCGCCGGTGGCCTCGGCCAGCCAGGTGTGGAACGCGGCGACCTCCGGTTCCGGCACGCCCACCTCGATCCGCACCCCGTCGGCCTGGTAGGAGAGGTCGTTCACCGCGTACCCGGCGGCCCGCAGGTCGTTCTCCACCCGACCCGCACGCACGTGGTCCGCCGTGACCGCCAGCAGCGCGACCGGCCGCCGCTCCAGCAGGCCGATGCCGTCGACCGCCTCCGACACCGCGCTCCCGTACGCCCGCACCAGACCGCCGGCGCCGAGCTTGATCCCGCCGAAGTAGCGGGTCACCACGGCGACGGTGTCGGTCAGGCCACGGCGGCGCAGCACCTCCAGCATCGGGACCCCGGCCGTGCCGCCGGGCTCGCCGTCGTCGCTGGAGCGTTCGCGGCGCTGCTCGTCGCCGACCACGAAGGCCGTGCAGTTGTGCCGGGCGTCCCAGTACTGCTTGCGGATTCCGGCGATGAAGGCCTGCGCCTCCTCCTCGTCGGCGACCCGGGCGAGGTGGCAGATGAACCGGGACTTCTTGATCTCGATCTCGTGGCTGCCGGCCCGCCGGATGGTGAGGTACGGCCTGCTGGTCGGTTCCGGCGTTGCGGACATGGCGCGGTACTTCTCCCGGAAACGACGACGGCTGGCGGCGCGCACCCCGGTGTCCCGGAGCGGCACCGCCAGCCTAGGCCCTGCCCGGACGGCCGGAACGCCGGCGGCGGACCGTCAACGGCCGGACCCTCAGTGACCGGACCGTCAACGGCCGGAGCGTCAGCGGCCGGCGAGGGCGTCCAGCTGGGCGCGGTCGAGCCCGGTCAGCGCCGTGACCTCGGCCGGGTCGACGGCACCGCAGTCCAGCCCGCGCAGCAGGTAGCCGCTGAGCGCCCGGGCGGTGGCCGGCTCGTCCATCACGTCACCGCCCGCCTTGGCGACGTACGCGGCCAACCGGGCGGCGGCGTACTGCTTGCGGATTCCGGCGATGAAGGCCTGCGCCTCCTCCTCGTCGGCGACCCGGGCGAGGTGGCAGATGAACCGGGACTTCTTGATCTCGATCTCGTGGCTGCCGGCCCGCCGGATGGTGAGGTACGGCCTGCTGGTCGGTTCCGGCGTGGCGGACATGGCGCGGTACTTCTCCCGGAAACGGCGACGGCTGGCGGCGCGCACCCCGGTGTCCCGGAGCGGCACCGCCAGCCTAGGCCCTGCCCGGACGGCCGGAACGCCGGCGGCGGACCGTCAACGGCCGGACCCTCAGTGGCCGGACCGTCAACGGCCGGAGCGTCAGCGGCCGGCGAGGGCGTCCAGCTGGGCGCGGTCGAGCCCGGTCAGCGCCGTGACCTCGGCCGGGTCGACGGCACCGCAGTCCAGCCCGCGCAGCAGGTACCCGCTGAGCGCCCGGGCGGTGGCCGGCTCGTCCATCACGTCACCGCCCGCCTTGGCGACGTACGCGGCCAACCGGGCGGCGGCGGCCGCCAGGCCCTCGCGGTAGAAGGAGTACACCGCGACGTACCGGGTCGGCAGGTGCGCCGGGTGCATGTCCCAGCCCTGGTAGTAGGCGCGGGCCAGCGAGCGGCGGACCAGGTCGTGGTGGAGCTTCCACGCGGCGTGCACCTGCTCGGTGGAGCCGGTGGGGATCACGTTGGTCGAGCCGTCGGAGAGCCGGACGCCGGTCCCGGCCGCGGCGACCTGCATGACGGCCTTCGCGTGGTCGGCGACCGGGTGGTCCATGCTCTGGTAGGCCGCGCTCACCCCGCAGGAGGCGCTGTAGTCGAAGGTGCCGTAGTGCAGGCCGGTGGCGCGGCCCTCGGCCGCCTCGATCATCAGGGCGACGGTGGCGCGTCCGTCCGGTCCCAGGATGGCCTGGGTGGTCTCGATCTGGATCTCGAACCCGATCCGCCCGGCCGGCAGCCCGGCGCGGCGCTCGAAGTCCTCCAGCAGCCGGACCAGGGCGGTGACCTGCTCGGCGTAGGTCACCTTGGGCAGGGTCAGCACCAGGCCGTCCGGCAAACCGCCGTTCGCCACCAGGGTGGCGAGGAAGAGTTCCAGGGTGCGGATGCCACGGGCGCGGACGGGCGCCTCCATGCACTTGATCCGGATGCCGATGTACGGCGGGGCGCTGCCGTCGGCGACCGCGGCGGCGACCAGCTCGGCGGCGCGGAGCGCGGCCGCGTCCTCCTCGGCGTCCGGGCGCGGGCCGTAGCCGTCCTCGAAGTCGATCCGCAGGTCCTCGATCGGCTCGCGCAGCAGCTTGGCGCGGACCCGGGCGTGCACGTCGGCGAGCAGCTCGCCGTCGGCGACGCCGAGGGCTCGGGCCAGCTCGGCGGGGGTGGCGGCGTGGGTGTCGAAGGCCTCGAGCGCCTGGCGGCCCCAGTCCCGCACGGTCTCGGCGCCGAAGGCGTCGGCCGGGACGTAGACGGTGTGCACCGGCTGCCGGCTCCCGGAGTCGCCCGGGTAGCGGCGCGCCAGGTCGGCGTCCACCGGGGCGAGCAGCGCCTCCACGGCGGCGCGGGCGGTGGCGGAGAAGGACGCCCCGCCCGTCGGCCCGGTTCCGTCGACCTCGACCTGCGACATCCGCACTCCTCCGCGCCGAACCAGCTCTTCAACAGTTTGTTGAGGCGAAGGTAGCTGCGGCGGGGTCGGGCGTCAATGGCCGACCGAGCGGTGGACGCGGGGTGGGTCAGTCCCTCCCGGCGGCGGCGTAGCGGTCGCGCAGCTGCGGGTAGAGCTCGGCGACCTCCTTGGGGTGGACCGAGCCGTCCGGCCCCTTGCCGGTGAGGCCGTACTCGGCCGTCAGCCAGGCGGCGAGGCGCTGGGGGTCGGGCTGGTGGCCGTGGTTGTCGATGTACGAGACCAGGGCGTCGTAGGCGATGTCCTGGTCGAGCGGAACGAGCCCGTGGCGGTCCTCGGGCAGCTCGGCCAGGCCGGGCTCCTCCGCCGCGACGGGCTGGCCGGGCTGCCCGGCCTGCCCGGCCTGCCCGGCCTGCGTCGGCCGCTCGGCCTGGCCGTGCTGGGCGGCCGGAGCCGGCTGCGGTCCCGCCGGGTCGGGCTGCGCGGCGACCGGGCCCTGGGCCTGCGCCCGGGGCGCCGGAGCCGGGGCGGCCGAGGAGGCCGGGGCGGGTGCCTCGGTCGAACGCGGCGGCTTGAACCACGGCGAGGCCTGGCCGGGCACCCGTCCACCGGTGGCCGGGTCGACGGAGTGCCCGGTGGTGCGGATCGGACGTGCCGTCCAGACGTTCAGCTCCTCGCCCCGGGGCTGCGGAGCCGGCTCCGTCGCCTCCGCGGGCTCCTGGGCGACGCGCAGCCGGACGGCGTGCAGCTTCGCCAGCATCGGCGCGGCGACCTCGGGCGACAGCGGCGCGGCGGCTGGGGCCGCGGCTGCCGGCCCTGCGGTGCCAGCCGGGGCTGCGCCGGCCGGGACCTCGACGGAGGGCTGCGCCTGGGCCTGGGACGGGACGTGAGCCGGCTCCGGGCGAGGCTGCTGCGGGTGCGGAACCGGCTGCTGGGCCGCGCCCGCCGCGCCGGCCGCGGCCACCGGGGCGATGGCCGCGGCGCTGCGGCTCTGCTGGAGCTGCAGTTCGAGCGCCTTGGCCTCGTTCTCCGCCGTGAGTTCCTTGGCCTCGCGCTCGCGGGCCTCCTCATCCAGCCGGTCGAGCAGCGACGGGTCCAGCGGCACGCCGAACTTGGCGAGCTTGAGCGGCAGCAACGCCTGGATGGGCGCCGAGCGGCGCCAGCCGCGGCCGTAGCGGAAGCGCAGCTGCGCGCGGTAGACCAGGCGGTTCTGTTCGAGCCGGATGACCTCGTCGTAGGAGCGGAGCTCCCAGAGCTTCATCCGCCGCCAGAGCCGGAAGGTCGGCACCGGCGAGAGCAGCCAGCGCATCACCCGGACCGACTCCATGTGACGGTCCGCGGTGATCGCCGCGATCCGGCCGACCGCGTGCCGGGAGGCCTCGACCACGACCACGAACAGCACCGGGATGACGGCGTGCATCCCCATGCCGAGCGGGTCGCCCCAGGAGGCCGCCGCGTTGAAGGCGATGGTGGCGACGGTCAGCAGCCACGCCGTCTGACGCAGCATCGGGAAGGGGATCCGCAGCCAGGTCAGCACCAGATCGAGGGCGAGGAGCACGACGATGCCCGCGTCGACGCCGATCGGGAAGGCGTAGGAGAAGGCACCGAAACCTTTCTCCACGGCCAGCTCGCGCACCGCGTTGTACGAGCCCGCGAAGCCGATGCCCGAGATGATGCAGGCACCGGCCGCGACCAGGCCGAGCAGGCCGCGATGGGCCTTGGTGAGCGTTGGGCGTGCCATTACGTCTATCAACCCCTGGATCTCGGCTGCTGCCGTACGCGCCTCGGCTGCCGGTTCCCGCCAGTCAGGCCGCCGGACGGCTGAGCACCCTCCGGGCTCGGCCCATCGGAGTTTACTCGTACGCGTGTTTCAGCGTTTCCGCAGCCTGGAGGGCAACGCCCCGGCAGGCGGGAACAGCGCCCCCGGGGCCGTTCGGCCCGTCAGCGGTTCTGCACCGCCGTGCCGTTGAGGTAGGCCAGCACCGCCATCACCCGCCGGTTGGCGTCCTCGTCCGGAGCGAGCCCCAGCTTGCTGAAGATGTTGGCGATGTGCTTGGCCACGGCGCCGTCGCTGACCGAGAGGCGGGCGGCGATCGCCGAGTTCGAACAGCCCTCGGCCATCAGCTCCAGCACCTCGCGCTCGCGCGGGGACAGCCCGAGCAACGGGCCGGGGCGACGGGACGTGGTCTGCATCAGCTTGGCGATCACGTCCGGGTCCATCGCCGTCCCGCCCGCGGCCACCCGGCGGACCGCGTCGATGAACTGCCCGGCGTTGAACACCCGGTCCTTCAGCAGGTAGCCGACGCCGCCCGTGCCGTCGGCCAGCAACTCCCGCGCGTACAGCTGCTGGACGTGCTGGGACAGCACCAGCACCGGCAGCCCCCGGATCTCCCGGCGCGCCTTGAGCGCGGCCTGCAGCCCCTCGTCGGTGAGCGTGGGCGGCAGCCGGACGTCGACAACGGCGACGTCCGGGCGGTGGGTCAGCAGCGCCTCCAGCAGTTCGGGGCCGGTCTCCACGGCGGCCGCGATGGTGAACCCATGCGCTTCCAGGAGGCGGATCAGGCCTTCGCGAAGGAGGTAGAGGTCCTCGGCGAGGACAACTCGCACGGCAGCTCCAAGGTGATGGTGGTGGGACCGCCCGACGTGCTGTCGATGGCGAGGACACCGTCGAAGGTACCCAATCGGCGCTCGATCCCGCGCAGGCCCGTACCGCGCGACGGATCGGCCACGCCGACGCCGTCGTCGGTCACCGTCACCCGCAGCAGGCCGGCCCGGTACAGGATGTCCACCCACACCTGCTCCGCCCCCGAGTGCTTGGCCGCATTGGCCAGCAACTCGCTGATGCTGAAGTACGCGGCGGCCTCCACCGGGGCCGGCAGCCGGTCCGGCAGGCTCACGCACACCTCCGTCGGCAGCGCGCTGTCCAGTGCCAACGCCCGGACGGCGTCCCCCAGTCCGCGCTCCGCCAACACCGGCGGGTGGATGCCGCGAACCAGGTCGCGCAGTTCCTGCAGCGCCCGCGCCGAGGACTGCCGAGCCTCGGCGAGCAGTTCCCTCGCGGCCGCCTGGTCGGTGTCCATGAGGTGCTCGATGGTGCCCAGCGTCATCCCGATCGCGACCAGCCTCGCCTGCGCACCGTCGTGCAGATCGCGCTCGATCCGCCGCAACTCGGCCGCCTGGCTGCCCACCGCGTCCGCCCTGGTCTCGGTCAACTCCGCCACCCGCCGGGTCAGCTGGGCGTGCGTCGCCCGGCCGTCCTGGTCCAGCACCCGGCGCGCCACCTCCGCGTAGCCGCGCACCGCGAGCGGGGCCAGGAGCACCCCCGCGAGGACCGTCCCGATCCCCACCGCGAACCTCAGGAGGACCGGCCTCACGTACGGACTCAGCGGGCCGACGCCGACCGCGAGGTCCGGCCCCGACAACGTGCAGGCCGCCCCGAGCACCAGCAGGACGGCCACCGGACCGGCCAGGGCGGCGACCAGGAAGGGGTTCACCACCAGCCAGGCCAGCTCGGCGCGAGTGGTGCGGTCCCGCAGGCCCCAGTGGACCAGTTGCACGTACTTCGCGACCAGCCGGGAGCGGTGGTACGAGTACCCCGTCCACCAGTGCCCGCGGTCGTCCAACTCCAGCTCCGGCCGCGGTCCGTACGCCACCGGCAGGCGGATGCCGTACCAGCGGTCCAGGAACCCGCGCGTGCGGTTCGCGGTCCTGCGGACGAGGGTGGCCGCCACCAAGGAGCCGGCCACCACGGCAGCGGCGAGGGCGATCATGGATCCTGGGGCGTAGTACCAGAGGAACCGTTGCGTCACCACTCCGGCGAAGACGGCCGCCACGACCGGCAGGGTGAACCCCACGGCCGCGGCCAGCGCCACCTGGGCGAGCCGGACCAGCCCCTGACCACCGGCTTCGAAGGCCGCCCGGGTCTGCGCACGCACGGACGTGCCGCTGGTAGTGGTCACTGTGGTCACGCGAGCTCCTGATTCCGGTACCGATCGTCCTCCCTCAGTGTTCACGAAAGACCGGCGTCGGGCAGTGGCCGTGGCACCCCGATTCCGAGGTGGACCTAGGTCCACCTGTCGATGGCCGGAGCAATACCCGGCCGGCGATCGGACGGATAAAAAACGTTGAGAAGTCCGGGAAGGCTGGGAAGGCCGAGAAGGCGAGAGACGGCAAGAGCGGCAGAGAGAGCACAAAAACGCGAAGAACCCCCGATCCTGGTGGATCGGGGGTTCTTCAGAAGAATTGTTCGGCGGCGTCCTACTCTCCCACAGGGTCCCCCCTGCAGTACCATC